>URQA01000001.1 GCA_900549885.1 uncultured Eubacteriales bacterium
GACGGCACCTTCGACATGCTGCCCAAGAAGGAAGTCATGAAGCACCTGGGCGAGATCGCCAAGCTGGAGAAGTACCTGGGCGGCGTGAAGGACATGAAGAAGCTGCCCGGCGCCCTGTTCATCGTGGACACCCGCAAGGAGCGCAACGCCATCGCCGAGGCCCACAAGCTGGGCATCCCCGTGGTGGCCATCGCCGACACCAACTGCGATCCCGACGAGATCGACTACGTGATCCCCGGCAACGACGACGCCATCCGCGCCATCAAGCTGATCTCTTCCATCATGGCCAACGCCGTGCTGGAGGGCAAGCAGGGTGAGCAGACCGAAGAAGCTGCCGCCGAGAAGGCCGAGGACGCCGAGTAATTCCGGACCTGGTCCGGCGGGAGAGCGGAAGGCTCTCCAATTGAATTCAATATTGGAGGAAAGTAAAATGGCATTTACCGCTGCTGACGTAAAGAACCTGCGCGAAATGACCGGCGTGGGCATGATGGACTGCAAAAAGGCTCTGACCGCTTCCGACGGTGACATGGACAAGGCCATCGAGTGGCTGCGTGAAAAGGGCATGGCAGCTTCCGCCAAGAAGGCCGGCCGCATCGCCGCCGAGGGCATGGCTTACGCCGGCGTCATCGACGGCGTGGGCGTGGTGGTCGAGGTCAACGCCGAGACCGACTTCGTGGGCAAGAACGAGAAGTTCGTGGACTTCGTCAAGGGTGTGGCCGCTACCGTGGCCAAGGAGAACCCCGCTGATCTGGACGCTCTGATGGAGTGCAAGTATAATGGCACCGACCTGACCGTCACCCAGCAGCAGCAGGAGATGGTGCTGGTCATCGGCGAGAACATCAAGGTCCGCCGCTTTGCCCGGTTCGAAGGCGGTTTCTCCGTACCCTATATCCACGCTGGCGGTAAGATCGGTGTGCTGGTCAATCTGGAAGTCACTGGCGGCATCGATGCCACCGAGATCGGCAAGGATATGGCTATGCAGATCGCCGCGCTGAACCCCCGTTTCTGGGACAAGAGCCAAGTCACTCAGGACGTGCTGGACGAGGAGAAAAAGATCATGCTGGCCCAGATGGCCAACGACCCGAAGATGGCTTCCAAGCCCGATCAGGTCAAGGAGAAGATCGTGCTAGGCAAACTCAACAAGTTCTACTCTGAGAACTGCCTGCTCCAGCAGGCTTTCGTCAAGGACGGCGACATGACGGTGGAGCAGTATATGAACAGTGCTGCCAAGACTCTGGGCGGCACCGTCAAGTTCTTGGACGCTGTGCGCTTTGAAAAGGGCGAGGGCATCGAGAAGAAGCAGGAGAACTTCGCCGAGGAGATTGCCAAGCTGGCCAAGTAAGTCAGTTCACGTCAACCGGAAAGCTGTGGCCCGAGCATATGTATGTTTGGGCCATAGTTGTTCCCTTCGAGGGGCCCTTGACCAAGCGCTTTGAATTGATGCCGACGCAGAGAAAATTTGCTGCTGGCACGGCCAAGGACTGATATCGTTATACGAAACAAAGGGCCAGGGATATTTTATATCCCTGGCCCTTTGTTAAATGTATCGCATGTTTTATACCCCGCTGTAGTGCAGAGCGAGATATTCTTCTAGGCAAAGTCCAGATTGAGAGATTTCCTGGGCGGCCTCAACACCCACGTAGCGATAATGCCAAGGCTCCCAGATGATGCCGGTCATATCTTCCTTTCCTTTGGGGTAACGGAGAATAAAGCCGTATTCTGCACAGTGCTCCATCAGCCATTGCTGTTCTGGGGTGTCCGCTTGGGCATCATCCAAAATTTGATAGTCCAGTGCACAGATATCCACGGCCAGCCCCAAATTATGTTCACTGGTGCCCGGAATGGCAACGACGGTAGCAGCGGCGGCGTATGCTTCATCATAGCTAAGACCATCGGCCATGAGCACATCGATTTTTTCTTCAAATAGTTCTGTCTGACGCTGTACGGTGCGGTAGGCAGAGCAGACCAAGGGGGACAGTCCAGCGGCTCTGCAATCGTCTAACATATCGTCGAGAGCGCTAATAATACGTTGATCCACCTCAAGACCATTGGAAATGGTCACGGTTTCGATCTCCCAATCGGCAGGCAGGGGATGATCCAGGTTCGCAAGCATCAAGTACCAGGGGGCCTCTTCCAGCGGAACGGGAGAGGGAACGTCAGAAGGCGCTGGTGTCGATGGAACTGGAGATGGAATAACAGAAGGAGAGGGTAGAGACTCCGCCTCTCCACGGGACCGGAAAACTTGAAACAGCACCACGGCCAACATCACCAATGCGGCCAAAAAAATGAGTACCGGAATGGGCGAACGTCGGCGTCGGCGGTAAGATGTCAGCTGTCGGCGGGAATGTGACCGGGACATATCTTTGGTACCTCCAAAGGAACAGAATGAAAAAATTATAACATAGAGAGAACAAGAATACCAGAAAAAAATCAAGTCAATATTTTTTTCGCCGCTTTATCGCCTCTAAGATAGGCTTGAAACCGATAATTACCGATATGACACAGACCGGCTTTCGGCCATATTGAATGTTACGGGAACCACTTTGCCCACATATGAGAACAAGACCAGATTGCCATTCCTAATGATGTGTTGATGCGGATCGCAAATATTTTGGAGATCTATTGATCTGAAAAGAGCGTTCTGGCGAAAGTTCTGTAAAGCTTTTATATTTAACAGATGAGCGGTGCTGGATTTCTAAACAGACAGTGGCTGTTTTTGAGGCCTATCATCAGATGCGTTTTGGAAAAACGGTGGAAAAAGCAGAAGAACTCGTGGAGTAGCAGAAAGGAGAAGCGGAAGGGCTTCTCCTTTTTACTGCGTGTTTGAAAAGTGGGAGGGCTGAGAAAAATTCTCAGAAAATTTTCATTTGGCACTAGGCAAAACAGGGATTTTATATTAGAATAATGAAAATGAAAACGGAAGGAAAAGGGGGCATCTCTATATGGGAGAATTGAAGTATAAACGGGTATTGCTGAAGGTCAGCGGTGAGGCTCTAGCCGGTTCGGCCAGTCGAGGACTGGATTTCACTGTGATTGATAAGGTGTGCGATGTAATCGCCCGGTGTAACCAGGAAGGCGTGGAAGTAGGCATCGTAGTTGGCGGCGGAAACTTCTGGCGGGGCCTTAAAGATGGCAAGGGAATGCACGAGCGTACCCGGGCTGACCATATGGGTATGCTGGCCACCACCATCAACTGCCTGGCCCTGGCTGACATCCTGGAACAGAAGGGAGTAGATGTCAGGGTCCAGACCGCCATTGAGATGCGTGCTATTGCGGAACCTTATATCCGCTCTCGGGCTATTCGTCACCTGGAAAAAGGCCGGGTGGTGATCTTCGGCTGCGGAACGGGAAATCCCTTTTTCTCAACAGATACGGCAGCGGTGCTCCGTGCGGCGGAGATCGATGCCGATGTGATCCTGCTGGCTAAGAATGTAGACGGTGTGTACAGCGCTGACCCCCGCTTGGACCCCGGTGCGGTGAAGTACGACACCATCACCTATGACGATGTGCTGGCCCAGCACCTCCAGGTCATGGATTCCACTGCCACATCCCTGTCCATGGACAACAGCATTCCTGTCATTTTGTTTGCCCTAGAGGACCCAGAAAATATCCTTCGCGTGGTCCACGGGGAGAAAATCGGTACAATCGTGAAGGATTAAGGAGGACGTAAACATGAACGAGATTTGCAAGCCCTATGACGAAAAAATGAAAAAGACCATCGAAGTGGTCAAAAGCGATTTTGCCTCAGTCCGGGCGGGCCGTGCCAACGCCAGCGTACTGGATCGCATCCAGGTAGAGTATTATGGCACACCCACCCCTATTCAGCAGGTAGCCAGCATCTCCACCCCCGACCCCCGTACCTTGGCTATCCAGCCTTGGGACGCCAGTATTTTGCGGGATATTGAGCGTGCGATCCAGAGCTCTGACTTAGGCATTAACCCTCAGAACGACGGGCGCATCATCCGTCTGAGCTTCCCGCAGCTGACCCAGGAGCGCCGCGTAGAGTTGACCAAGCAAGTGCGCAAGTATGGTGAGAACGGCAAGGTGGCTATTCGGAACATCCGCCGGGATGCCATGGAGGATATCAAGAAGATGACAAAGAAGTCTGAGCTTACCGAGGACGACCAGAAGAATTTGGAAAAGGAGCTACAAGACATTACGGATAAGCATTGCAAGGAAATCGACACCTTAACCGCCGAGAAGGAAAAGGAACTGATGGCGGTCTGACGCAGCGCCGGAAGGGGCGGCGGATCAGTTTGAGCAGTGTCTATCGGGCCTGTATCCGCAGACATTTTGATCAGCGCTAACTGCACAAGGACCACATGCGGGGCGCAGCGCGCCCCGTTTGTGCGTCTTGCCCTATTGAGGCGCCTGACTTTTGACTATACTGAGATAAATTAGGTTAGGATGGATAAGCATGGCATTGTTTGGCCGAAAAAGGCAAGTACAGCCTCAGGTGGATTTGAAGGCGCTGCCCCGTCATGTGGCAATTATCATGGATGGAAATGGAAGGTGGGCCAGGCGCCGGGGGATGCCTCGCAAAGCCGGACACGCTGCGGGAGCTGAGACATTTCGTACCATCGCCACCTTTGCCAAGGAGCTGGGGTTGGAATACCTGACGGTCTATGCTTTTTCTACCGAAAACTGGAAGCGGCCTCAGGACGAAGTGGATTCTATCATGGGACTTTTGGAAAAGTATCTCCGGGAAGCCATCGAGACTATGGCCAAGGACAAGGTCAAGATGGCATTCTTTGGAGATTTGACTCCACTCAGTCCCAAACTTCGGGCCCTATGCCTGGAGACAGAGGAAATCTCCAAAGGGTACGACGGCTGTCAGGTGAACGTCTGCTTTAACTATGGAGGAAGGTCGGAGATCCTGCGGGCAGCCCGGGCCTTTGCCGAGGATTGTCTGGAGGGCCGTGCGGACGCGAACCATCTGACAGAAGAGACCTTCGACCAATATCTGTACTCGGCGGGTGTACCTGATCCGGACCTGGTGATCCGGCCCAGCGGTGAGGTGCGCATCTCCAACTTTCTCTTATGGCAGTCTGCCTATTCGGAATTCTATTTTACAGACGTGCTGTGGCCCGATTTCAGTAAGAATGACCTGCTTCAGGCCCTGGCAGATTACCAGCACCGGTCCCGCAGGTATGGAGGTGTATGATCTTGGCAAAACGCATCCTTGTGGCGGTGATTTTTGCACCGCTGCTGTTTGTGGTGATGTTCTTCCTGCCCCCGGTAGCGCTGGGAGTGGTGACGGCGTTTATCTCTGCTGTAGCCTGCTTTGAACTGCTACGGGCCACAGGAGAGGGGAATGTGACCCGCATCATGCAGGTGGTATCCATTGTGTCTGCGGCAGTTATTCCCTTAGGAGCCTGGTTGGGTTATACCACTCTGACAATGGGAGCCTGCACCTTTGTGGTGATGGCGGTATCCTTCTGGTGTGCCATCCGCGCCTATGACGAGCAGGGCAGCCCCATCGGATTTTACCATGTAATGCTTACCCTCTTCGCTGGGGTGCTCATCCCCTGCGGCCTGTCCGCGCTGGTGATGCTCAAGTGCATGGAACATGGAAAGTATCTGGTGGTCCTGGCAGTGCTGCTGGCTTTCATCACCGACGGAGGGGCCTACTTCGCCGGGGTATTTCTAGGGCGTCACCGGGGCGTCACCCGGGTCAGTCCCAACAAGAGCCTAGAGGGATATATCGGCGGATTCCTGACCGGCGTGGCGGCGGCCCTCATCTACGGGGCTATTATCCAGGCCACCGCTGGGCTGGAGCTTAACTTTTTGAGTCTGGGGCTGTGCGGTCTGTTTGGGGCGCTGGCCACCGAGTTGGGAGATCTGGCCTTTTCCCTCATCAAGCGGCAATACGGCGTGAAGGACTATGGGCACCTGCTGCCAGGCCATGGCGGGATGCTGGACCGGTTTGACAGCATGATTTTCTGCGCGCCGGTGGTGCTGTTTATCGTCCTGCTCCTGCCGGTGTTCTAAGGTGATGTTATGAAACGTACTCTATCAATACTAGGCTCTACCGGTTCCATTGGGCGGCAGACCCTGGAGGTGGCTCAGGCCTGCGGCTATCGCGTGGCCGCCCTCGCGGTGAATCGGAGCGTAGAGCTGGCGGAGGAGCAGGCCAGAAGGTTCCGCCCCCAGCTGGTGGCTGCGGCGGATGAACAGGCTGCCGCCGATTTGCGTATACGTCTCGCGGACACGCCAATCCGGGGGCTGGGAGGAATCAAAGGCGTTTTGGAGGCCGCCAGTTTGAAAGAAGCGGACACGGTGGTCACCGCCATGGTGGGTATCGCGGGGCTGGGACCCACCCTAACCGCCATCGACGCGGGTAAACGCATCGCCCTGGCCAATAAGGAAACGCTGGTGTGCGCTGGCGAACTGGTGATGAGCCGGGCCAAGGAGAAGGGCGCTGAGATTGTCCCTGTGGACTCAGAGCATTCAGCCATTTTCCAGTGCCTCCAAGGGTGCCAGGATAGGGGAGAGGTACGCCGTCTCATCATCACTGCTTCCGGAGGCCCATTTTTTGGCAAGCGCCGGGAGGAACTGGCCTGCGTGACCAAAGAACAGGCCCTGCGCCATCCCAACTGGTCTATGGGGGCTAAAATCACCATTGATTCGGCCACCTTAATGAATAAGGGGTTGGAGTTCATTGAGGCCATGCGGCTGTATGAGCTGCCGCCGGAGAAGATCCAGGTGGTGGTTCATCGGGAGAGCGTCATCCATTCTTTGGTGGAATTTGTGGACGGAGCCGTTCTGGCTCAGCTGGGGTCGGCGGATATGCGTCTGCCCATCCAATATGCCCTAACCTGGCCGGAGCGCACAGAGGGACCGGCCTCTCCATTGGATCTGCTGGCCTGCCCGCCGCTGACCTTTTATCAGCCGGATCTGGAGGCGTTTCCCTGTCTCGCGCTGGCGCTGGACTGCGCAAAAAGAGGAGGAACGTCCACTGCGGTTCTCAATGGAGCCAACGAGGCGGCGGTGGCTCTGTTTCTGGCTGGTAAAATTGGATTCCTGGATATTCCCCACCTGGTGGAGCGCGCGCTTGGCCAGGTGGAGACGAGTGAGAATCCAAATCTGGAGGACATTCTCTGGGCAGACCAAGCCGCCCGGAGGGCGGTACAGTTCAATTTGAGGTGAAGCAATTTGCTGATCAGAATTTTATATATCCTGCTGGCTATCCTGTTTTTTGGCGTTATGGTGGCCATCCACGAGTTCGGACACTTTTTTACCGCTAAACTGCTGAAGGTCAAGGTCAATGAATTTGCCATCGGTATGGGTCCTGCTTTGTGGAGTACAAAACGGGGAGAGACTCAGTATTCCTTCCGCGCCTTTCCCATTGGCGGCTACTGTGCCATGGAAGGGGAAGATGAGGCCACAGGAGACCCCAGAGCATTTGCGGCTCAGTCCTGGTGGAAAAAGCTCATTATCCTGGTGGCAGGGTCGTTTATGAATGTGGTGCTGGGACTGGTGATCGTGTTGCTGCTCTATTCCGGGGTGTCTGCAGTCCGGGCGCCGGTCATCACTCAGTTGGCTGACGGGTTTGCTCTGGAAGGCGAGGACGGCCTGATGGTGGGAGATCGGATCGTTAGCGTGGATGGCCACGCTATTCTGATGTATAGCGATGTGATTACCTTTTTGAATAAAAATGACGGAAACGGCATCGACCTGGTGATCGTGCGGGACGGGCAGCGAATCGAATTGAACGATTTCCCCATGGCCCGCATCGAATATGAGTATGACGGACAGACCAACCTGGGGTTCGGACTCATCTTTGGCAGTATGGAGGAACTGAACGCCTGGGGGCGGATCAAGCTGTCCGTGGCACAAACGGCTGACTTTGTTCGAATGGTCTGGATGAGTCTGGGAGATCTGATCTCTGGACAGGTAGGGGTAGGGGAAATGTCCGGCATCATTGGCATCGTGGATGCGGTAGGCGATGCGGGGACGGCGTCGGCCTCCCTATGGGATGGGTTCCTGAACGTGCTGTATTTTGTGGCGTTCATCTCTGTCAACCTGGCAGTGATGAATCTGCTGCCCATCCCGGCGCTGGATGGCGGACGAATCTTCTTTGTATTGGTCAATGCCGTGATCTATTTGTTCAGCCGGAGAAGTATCCCGGCCAAATATGAGGGGTATGTCCATACGGCTGGCTTTCTGCTGCTCATCGCGCTGATGGTTGTGGTGGCCTTTCACGATGTTTGGAAGATATTTTTTGCATAGGATACCCGGTGGGAGGAGCGGTTTATATGACAAGGCAGATCTGCGTGGGTGGGGTCAAGATTGGAGGGGGCGCCCCAGTGTCCATCCAATCTATGACCAATACTCCCACTCATGATGTGGAGGCCACTCTGGCGCAAATTCAGGCTCTAACGGCAGCGGGCTGCGAGATCGTGCGCCTGGCGGTGCCGGATATGGCGGCGGCCCGGGCCATCGGCGCTATCAAGGCGGGCAGCTCAGTGCCCCTGGTGGCGGACATTCACTTTGACTACCGGCTGGCGTTAGAGGCGGTCAGGCAGGGAATCGATAAGGTCCGCATTAACCCTGGAAACATTGGCGCACCGGAACGGGTAAAGGCAGTAGCCGAAGCATGTATGGACCGGAGCATCCCTATCCGCATTGGGGTAAATGGCGGTTCTTTGGAGAAGCGTCTTTTAGAACAATATGGCGGACCCACCCCGGAGGCTCTGGTGGAAAGCGGTCTGCGCCAGGCCCAAATGTTGGAGCAGTTCGGCTTTCACGACATCTGCATCTCACTGAAATCCTCCAGTGTGTCCACCACGATGAAGGCGTACCGTCTGATGTCGGAGCGGTGCGACTACCCTCTGCATCTAGGGGTGACGGAGGCAGGCACACCGGAGCTGGGAGTCATCAAGTCAGCGGCGGGCATCGGGGGTCTGCTGGCCCTTGGAATCGGGGACACCTTCCGGGTGACGCTGACCGCTGACCCGGTGGAGGAAATTTTTGCAGCCAAAAAAATTTTAAAAGCGGTCGGGCTGCGCCGGGAAGGCCCGGAACTTATTGCCTGCCCGACCTGCGGACGGACAAAAATCGACCTTATCCCTATGGCCCGCCGTGTGGAGGATCTGCTGCGGCAGGTGGACAAGCCCATCACTGTAGCGGTGATGGGCTGCGTGGTCAACGGTCCGGGCGAGGCCCGCCATGCTGATGTGGGGATCGCTGGAGGCCAGGGCGAGGGGGTGCTATTCCAGAAGGGACAGGTGGTGGCCCGAGTGCCTGAGGATCGACTGGTGGACGAGCTGATGAAGCTGATTGATACATTATAATTTGACAAAGAGAGCAAGGAGCGTTACCCATGGCAGAAGCCCGAAAATTGACATTTGAACAGACTTTCGCAAAATGTGCGATCCCCCAAGGGGTACTGTCCGCCCTGGGCCCTTGTCCCGCGGAGGTTCGGGTAAATAAGGCCGCCCGCTCCATGCTGGTTACGGTTCACGCGGATTGCACCCCGGATGTGGGCGCATTGCGTCAGGCGGAGGCCGCACTGGTCCGCTGCTTTCGGTTGCAGTCTGCCCGGGTGGAGGTGGTTGCTGATCCTGCCCCCGCCACTCCAGCTCCCCAGATTTCCCCAGAAGCGGAGAAAAAGGCAGATCCCGTCCCTACAAAGCAAACGCCTGCGGGCGCTGTAGCCCAAAGTGGAGAGCGTAAGGGACAGGATCTGTTTGGTAAAATGGCGGCTCTGCGGAAGTCCGTCATGAGCACCCCAGGACCTGCGGGCCAGGCGGGAGAAAAAAAGGGGCGAATTAAGCAGATCTTCGGTAAGATCAGCACCCGAAAGCAGCCCACCGCCATCGGGGAACTGGAATTGGATATGGGAAACGTCCTGATCGAAGGGGACGTATTCAATGTGGAGCATCGGGAACTGCCCCGCCGGAAGGCGTGGGTGGTCTGTTTTGACGTGACCGATTATACGGGTTCTATCCGCATTAGTCAGTTCATGGACGGAGATGTGGCAAAGCCGATTATTAAAGCCATCAAAAGCGGTCTGCATGTTCAGATCCAGGGACGGCTGACCGTGAGCCGGTTCGAGAGCGACATGGTGTTAGAGCCCTATGGCATCAACGAACTACCGAAACCGGAGGGTCGCAAAGACAACGCGCCGGAAAAGCGCATTGAGTTGCACCTACATACCAAGATGTCTATGATGGACGCCCTGTGCGACACCAAGGAAGTGGTCAAGCGGGCTATCAGCTGGGGACATCCGGCCATTGCTATCACGGATCACGGCGTGGTGCAGTCTTTTCCGGATGCCTATAACGCCTCAGGAAAGGGAGAGAAAATCAAGATCATCTACGGTGTGGAAGCGTACTTTCAGAACGACGTGGATGAGCGGGTGGCCGTCCACGGAACCGGAGATTGCGGGCTGGAAGAGGAGTATATTGCCTTCGATTTAGAGACCACCGGCCTGGACAAGCGGACGGATCAGATCATCGAGATTGGTGCGGTTCTTATCCGGGGCGGGCAAGTGGCGGATACCTTTTCTAGCTTTGCCCAGCCGGGACATCCCCTCAGCGCCAAGACCGTGTCCCTGACCAGCATCACAGATGAGATGCTTCTAGGCGCTCCCAGCCCGGAGGAAGCGGTGGAGGCATTTCTGGACTGGGCGGGGAACCGTCCCCTGGTGGCCCACAACGCTGAGTTCGACGTGGGCTTTGTGCGGGAGTACTGCAGGCGAAGTGGCCGCCCCTTTGACCCGCTGTGGACGGACACACTGATTCTGGCCCAGTATCTGTGCCCGGAACTGAACAACCATAAATTAGACACCGTGGCCAGCCATTTGGAACTGCCGCCCTTTCATCACCACCGGGCCTTTGACGATGCCGAAGTATGCGGCCAGATCTTCTGGCACCTGCTGCCCGGGCTGCGCCGGGCGGGGGTGGAGCGGTTGGCCCAAGTGAACCCGGCGCTGGCGGGAATGAAAAAAGGGGGACGGGGCCGCCGTACCGCTTATCATCTGATTCTGCTGGCCAAAAACCAGACAGGCCTGCGCAATCTCTATAAGTTGGTTTCCAAAAGCCATTTGGAACACTACAACCGATTTCCCATCATGCCGAAATCTCTGATCAATGAAAACCGGGAGGGGCTGATTATCGGTTCTGCCTGCGAGGCGGGAGAATTATTCCGGGCTATCGTGGACGGTAAAGACGATCAGGAACTGCTGCGAATCGCCTCTTGGTATGACTATCTGGAAATACAACCTCTGTCCAATAACGCCTATATGCTCCGGCCGGACAAAGAGGGCAAGTCCATCGCCCGTGACTGGGAGGACCTTCGAAATTTCAACCGTAAAGTAGTGGAACTGGCCAACTGGCTGGGAAAACCAGTGTGCGCCACGGGAGATGTCCATTTTATGGACCCCCAGGACGAGATCTATCGGCACATCCTGCTGGCCGCCAAGGAGTTTGACGACGCGGACAGCAGCAATCCCCTGTATTTCCGGACCACGGACGAGATGCTGGAGGAATTTCAATATCTGGGGACGGAGACGGCCCGCCGGGTAGTCATCGACGATCCAGCCAAGATCGCCAGCTGGGTGGACAATGTGCGCCCACTGCCTCAGGGCCTGTTCACGCCCAAGATCGAAAACTCCGAGGGGCAGTTGCGGGACTTGGTATGGGGCAAGGCCAAACGGCTGTACGGGGAGAACCCGCCCCAGATTGTGGTGGACCGCATCAATGCAGAGCTCAAGGATATCATTGGCTGCCACTACGATGTGATTTATATGTCCGCCCAGAAGCTGGTGCAGAACTCCCTGGAGCACGGTTATCTGGTGGGCTCCCGGGGCTCGGTGGGTTCGTCCCTGGTGGCTTTTATGTCCGGTATCACGGAGGTGAACTCCCTGCCTGCCCACTATCGCTGCCCAAACTGTAAGCACTCCGACTTTGATTACGCCCAAGATCCTGCTCATCCCTTCGGATGCGGAGCGGATATGCCGGACGCGAAGTGTCCGGTGTGCGGTGCGGACTACGAGAAGGACGGCTTCAACATTCCCTTTGAGACCTTCCTGGGCTTTGGCGGCGACAAGGTGCCCGACATCGACCTGAACTTCTCTGGAGAGTATCAGGCCAACGCCCATCGCTATACCTTTGAACTGTTTGGCAGTGACCATGTATTCCGGGCTGGCACCATCGGTACCGTGGCGGAAAAGACCGCCATCGGATATGTGAAAAAGTACATGGAGCGGGTGGGACGGGAGAACGTGCCCTTTGCGGAGGTGCTGCGTCTGGCCCGGGGGTGTACGGGGGTCAAACGTACCACCGGACAGCACCCTGGCGGCATGGTGGTCATCCCCCAGGACAAGGAAATCTACGATTTCTGCCCGGTGCAGCACCCGGCGGACAACAAGGACTCGGATATCATCACCACTCATTTTGAATACCACTCCATGGAGTCCAATCTGTTGAAGCTGGATATGCTGGGCCACGACGATCCGTCTATGATCCGTATGCTTCAGGACCTCACCGGAGTGGACCCACAGAAGATTCGGCTGGACGATCCGGGTACTATGAGCCTGTTTATTACCTCGGAAGCGCTGGGCTTTACAGACGACCCGCTGCTTGGGCCAACGGGAGCCGTGGCCATCCCAGAGTTTAACACCAAATTTACCCGAGGTGTGCTGGAGGAAACCCACCCAACCCAGGTGGACACGCTGCTGCGGATCTCCGGCTTTACCCACGGCACGGACGTGTGGCTGGGCAATGCCCGCGACCTGATCACTTCTGGGACAGCAAATACCCAGGAGTGCGTGGGGTGCCGGGACGACATTATGATTTATTTGATCTCCATGGGCTTTGCGCCAAAGCGGGCCTTTAAGATCATGGAATCTGTCCGAAAGGGCAGGGGCCTGCCCGAAGGGGCGGAGGAAGAGATGAAGGCCCAGAAGGTGCCGGAATGGTATATCGAGTCCTGCAAGAAGATTGCATACCTGTTCCCCAAGGCCCATGCTGTGGCCTACGTGATGATGGCCCTGCGCATCGCCTGGTTCAAGGTCCACCGTCCGCTGGCCTTTTATGCGGCCTACTTTTCTATCCGAGCAAAGGCTTTTGATGAAAGATTTATGTGCCGGGGGATGGAAGTTGTCAAGCAGAAAATCCGAGAGATCAACGACAAAAAGAATGCCAAGGATAGATCGGATCGGCCCACTGCGGTGGAGGAGGATATGCTGGTCACTCTGGAAGTGTGCTATGAGTTCTACCTGCGAGGGTTCACTTTTGCCAGAATGGACATTCAGCGATCTCATGCGGTCAATTTTCTGGTGGACGAGGAACGCGGTGCCCTGATCCCGCCGTTTACCTCTGTGGCAGGACTGGGCGAGACGGTGGGCTGGGATATCATGGAAAAGCGAAAGGGAAAAACCTTTATCTCCATCGAAGAATTTTCCTTGGTTTGTACGAAGGTATCCAGCACCCATCTGGCGCAGCTCAAAGAGGCGGGAGCCTTTGGCGATATGCCGGACAGTAGCCAGATCTCCCTGTTTTGATTGTGCTTTTTACCGTTGACAGGAATTACCGGGTATGATAAATTGTTTCTTACATTAGCGAGATAAAGAATCGAGGTGCATGTCTTTGGCTTTTTCTGTCAATACACCGGAAGGTACGCGAGATCGTCTGTTTTCCGAGTGCCTGGAACGGCGTCAGGTTCAGCGGGCTTTGACTGATTTGTTCCAGCGCCGGGGGTATGGCGAGGTCATCACGCCTGAGGTGGAGTATTATGACCTTTTTATCCAGTCCGGAAACCCGCTTCCCCAAGAGGCAATGCTCAAACTGATTGACCGGTCGGGCAGAATTATGGTGATGAGGCCGGACTGTACGACCCCGATCGCCCGGGTGGCGGCAACAAAGCTCAAGAGCGTACCGTTGCCCCAACGGCTCTATTATGACCAGACAGTGTTCCGGTCCAACCGAGCCCACGACGGAGGCAGCAGCGAGATCGCCCAGTGTGGCATAGAGATGATCGGCGCCATGGGGAAAAAGGCGGATCTGGAAATTATTGCTATGGCAGTGGATGCGTTGCGGGTGTGCGGCATTTGTCAGTTCCATGTGGAACTGGGCCATGCCGGTTTTTTCCGGACTCTGGCCAGACAGATGGACATGCCGGGAGACGATTTGGAACGGATGCGCGCTTATATCGAGGGTAAGAATTACGCGGCTCTCAACGATTTACTGGAGCCCTACCGGGGACAAAGGGCCAGTACCGCCCTGCGCCGCCTGCCCTACCTGTTTGGCGGGGTAGAGATTTTGGATGAGGCCCAGGAACTAGGCGGAGAGAGCGAGGCCATCGACTACCTGCGTCAGCTCTACCAAGAGCTGGACCGGGCGGGATACGGCGGCTTTGTGCGGTTTGACTTGGGCTTGGTCCATCAAATCGACTATTATACTGGCGTGGTTTTTCGCGGTTACGCGGAGGGCGCGGGACGACCGGTACTGTCCGGCGGGCGGTATGACGCCCTAGTGGAGCTTTTTGGCCGGAAGGCAGAGGCTACCGGCTTTGCCGTAGATGTGGATGCGGTGGGCAACTGTCTGACGGCGGTGCTGCCTAAGCTGGAGTTGGTGATCCACTATGAGGATGGCTGCCTGGCGCGCGCGCTGGCTGAAGTGGACGCCAGACCAGCGGGCAGCAGTGAGCTGTCTCCCTGCCGCACACTGGACAGCTCGTTGCATCTGGCCCGGGAGAAAGGGGCCAAAGCGGTCTTGGTGGTGACACCGGAGGGAGAAAGGCGGGTGACTCTATGAGCCAGCGGCTGCGTATCGCCCTGACCAAAGGGCGGCTTCAGGAAAAATCTGTGGCCCTGTTTGAGTCCATGGGCTTGGACTGTACCCCAGTGAGAGATCCGGGGCGACGGCTGATCCATCAGTTGCCCAACTATCCCCTGGACGTAGTGCTGGCCAAGGCACCCGACGTCATTACCTATGTGGAGCATGGGGTGTGCGATTTAGGCGTGGTGGGCAAGGATACCATTTTGGAAAAGGGCGGGGCCTTTTACGAAGTGTTGGACCTGGGCTTTGGACGATGTCGCTTCGCCTTGGCCGTGGAGGCTGGCAGCGATTTTTACGGCACGTATAAAACGCGTCGGATCGCCTCCAAATATCCGGCTGTGACCCGGGCCTTTTTTGAAAAAAAAGGCATGGATGTGGATATCATTAAAATTGAGGGCAGTGTAGAGCTGGCACCCATCCTCGGTCTGGCCGACGGTATTGTGGACATCGTGGAGACAGGGGCCACCCTGAGGGAAAACGGCCTGGTACCCATTGAGGATGTGGCCCAGGTATCCGCCCGTCTCATTGTAAATACGGCCAGTATGAAGCTGCACAAGCGGCAAATTTTAGACTTTATTAAACACTGTGAATGGCAGTTGGGGGTGGAACCATGATCGACATGATTCGGGCTGACGGCCGGGCGGAAGAGGGGAAAATTTCCGACATGAGGGCTCGCGCCGCTCAGGCCAACGCCGAGATCGACAGAATTGTGGCAGATATCATGCGCGATGTAAAGGAAAGAGGCTTTTCGGCCGTAGCAGAATATTCCCTTCGCTTCGACCAGGCGGAACCGTATGAGATTCCTCGGGAACGGCTGGAAAGAGCCTATGCCGACTGTCCGCCTAAATTGATCACCGCCATGGAGCGTTCTGCGGCCAACATCCGGGACTATAACGAAAAACTTTTGGACAAGAGCCAGGAGTGGACCTCCCCGGACGGGGGCAGAGTGGGACGCATCGTGCGGGGGCTGACCCGGGTGGGCCTCTATGTGCCCGGCGGCACGGCGGCCTATCCCAGTTCAGTGCTGATGAACGCGGTTCCGGCCAAGGTGGCCGGAGTGGAGGAGCTGATAATGGTGACTCCACCCACGGAAAACCTCAACAACGCAGTGCTGGCTGCGGCGAAAATCGCTGGAGTGGATCGGGTTATCGCCGTGGGCGGCGCCCAGGCGGTGGCTGCGCTGACTTATGGCGCCGGTTTTATCCCCAGGGTGGACAAGCTGGTGGGGCCAGGCAATGCCTTTGTAGCGGCGGCCAAGCGCCAGGCCTATGGCATGCTGGACATCGATATGGTGGCAGGGCCGTCTGAGGTGCTGGTGATCGCCGACCAGACAGCCGATCCGGTGTACATCGCCGCCGACCTGCTCAGTCAGGCGGAGCACGACAGGATGGCCAGTGCCGTCCTGCTCACCGACAGCATGAAACTGGCCCAGGAAGTGGATCGGGAGGTCATCCGGCAGACCGGCTATCTGGGCCGCTCAGACATCATTGAGGCGTCCCTACGGGACTTTGGGTGCGCCATCGTCTGCGATGATTTGGACCAATGCGCCGCCCTGGCCAATGAGATTGCGCCGGAGCATCTGGAGATCGTCACCCAGGAGCCCAGAGCGCTGCTACCTCAGATCAAAAACGCCGGGGCTGTGTTCCTGGGGGCATACAGCCCGGAGCCTCTGGGCGACTATATGGCGGGGCCGGACCACGTCCTGCCCACCAGCGGGACGGCGCGGTTTTTCTCTCCCTTGTCGGTGGACAGCTTTCTCAAAACCATGAGCGTCATTGAGTTCGACCGGAGCAGTCTGGAACCTATCGCGTCGGAAATTATCACCTTGGCAGAGACAGAGAAGCTCACCGCTCACGCCAATTCCGTCCGGGTGCGCTTTCCGAAACTGGGATAAGATTGTATCCATTTTGTAATCAAATCGTAAGAGAATTTTAGTTGTATCTTACCGCGAAGTGTTGTATTGTTGGTGATAGAAGCTGGAGCATTTGGCCCAATCAGGAGGTGCTTTTATGGATATCCCTGTATACCGGAAGGGAGAGGCCCCGGTGCGGGCCTACTGCATAGAACGAAAGACGAAAGAGACTTGTGTCAGTGTGGACCTCTGCCTGGATGGGGGAACGGTTTCCGTATCCACCGGTATCGGTTTTTTTGACCATATGCTCACGGCGCTGGCCTTTTACGCAGGTTGGGGCCTGACGCTGTCCGCTCAGGGGGACCTGCATGTGGACGGGCATCACACCGTGGAAGACGTGGGCATCGTGCTGGGACAGGCCCTGCGCGGGGCGCTGGGAGATCGGACGGGTATCCGCCGGTTTGGCTGTACCTATGTGCCCATGGATGAGGCGCTGTGCCGTACGGTGGTGGACATCTCTAACCGTCCGTTTCTGGTATTCCGGGCGGAGATGCCCCAGGCTGTAGTGGGCAGCTATGACGCCTGCCTGACGGAAGAGTTTATGCGGGCTGTGGCAGTGAATGCCGGTCTGACCCTACACCAAGAATGCCTTTACGGCGGAAATTCCCACCACATTACGGAGGCTCTCTTCAAATCCCTGGGACTCGCCCTTAAGGATGCCTGCCGGGCAGACAGCCAGGGCGTCACCTCTACCAAAGGGGTGCTGTAATGGGATACACAGCCATTATTGACTACGGGGTAGGCAACCTGAAAAGCGTGTCCAATGCGCTGGCCTACCTGGGAGTGGACAGCGAGATCACCGGCGATCCCTGCCGCCTGGAGCTGGCGGACGCCATCATCCTGCCCGGCGTAGGCGCGTTCCCGGACGCGGCGGACAAGCTGCGGGAGAGCGGTCTGGAGCAGATCCTGCTGCGTCAGGCTGGGAATAAGCCCATCCTGGGCATCTGCCTGGGGATGCAGCTGTTGTTTCAGTGGGGGGAGGAGGGCCGCCGCTGTGAGGGGCTTGGCTTGATCTCAGGTGGGGTGCGACGCATCGAGACAGATCTCAAGCTGCCCCATATCGGCTGGAACAGCCTGACCTTCCCTAGGCCAAGCCCTCTGTTTCGAGGATTGGATGAGGGGTGCTGTGTCTACTTTGTCCACTCCTTCTGCGGCCATACGGAGGATCCGGACCAAGCGGCGGCGGTCACAGATTACGGCGGGCCGGTGCTGGCTGCCGTACAGGACGCGGCCAGAGGCGTGTTCGGCTGTCAATTCCACCCGGAAAAAAGTGGCGAGACCGGACTTGCGATCTTACAAAATTTTGCGGCGCTCAACCGATGAGCACCTGAGCGAAAGAAATGACCTGGAGGAACGTCATGCAAAGCAATCGCTATGGTGGAAAGCGGGTATACCGCGGGCGTAAAAGCAGCGCGGGATCTGATAGCACTATTTTTCTGAAAGCTGTGGGACGGGTGGCTTTTTTCCCGCTACTGTTCGTCTACCTGGAGCTGGTGCTTCACATCGCCATGGGGGCGAACCTGAAATATTTCATCATCTACACGCTGTTCGCCCTATCCTTGGGCTGCCTGTTCAGCGCCCTCACCATGCCCTTCAAGCGGAAGGTGAACCGGGTACTGGTAAAGGTGCTGTCGGTGGTGATCTCCCTCATCTATATCATTGAGATGATCGCCAAGAAGATCTTGCAGAGCTACTATCCTTTCAGCATATTGGGTACGGCGGCGGATAATCACCTGACTGACTACACGGAAGTCATTGTCTCTACGGTACTGCGCAACATTCCCCTTATCTTGTTGATGCTGCTGCCTGCCATTCTGGTCATCGCCGTTGGAAACCGCATCCTGCTGTTTCCAAGGACAGACGTACGCTTTGCCGGGGCAATGGTAGGGGCCATGGTGGTGCTCCACCTGCTGGCTCTGGGGACGGTCCATCTGCCCTGGGGCGGGGACCTGACCCCCGCCCAGCTATATAAGGTGGACACCAATTTGGACGATCAGGTGGAGCAGTTGGGACTGCTCACCATGCTCCGGCTGGATATCAAGCATATGGTCGTACCCGCGGGCACACTTCTGGATGATGACTTTGACAACCTGCCGGCGGGGAACCCCTCGGATCAGCCCTCCACCCCGGCAGACAGCGACGGTCCGGAGATCAGCCCCACTCCGGAGATCGACACCTCCCCCAATGTGATGGACGTAGACTTGGAGGCGGTGGCCAACAGCACGGACAACGACAATATCAAGTGGCTGGCCAACTACTTCAACAGTGTGACTCCAACCAACAAGAACGAGTACACCGGCATGTTTGAAGGATACAACGTGATTCTTTTTGTATTGGAGGGCTTCTCTGGCTACGCGCTGGACCCAGAGCTTACTCCCACGCTGTGGAAGATGTCTCATGAGGGGTTTGTATTTAACAACTACTACACCGCCCTCCACTTTACCAGCACTTCCAACGGTGAGTGCCAGACCCTGCTGGGCTTGTATCCCAAAAACGGAAGCCCCATCACCATGAAGCGCACCGGCGAGATTGGTACCAACTGCTACTTCTCCTTGGCTCAGCAGCTGGGACGCGCTGGGTATAATGTACTGGGCTATCACGACAACCAAGATATGTACGGCCGCAATGCCTCCCATACCAACCTGGGATACAACTGGAAATACTACACCCATGGCCTGCAATGTGAGGAAAATGCCGATGGAACGGACCGGCTGTGGCCCCAGCGTGACAAGTATATGATCGAGGTGAGCGTGGACGACTATATCCACGATGATACTCCCTTCCATGTGTATTACCTTACGGTCAGCGGACACACCAATTACGGCTGGAATCGGGTGGCAACTCAGTACCGGGACCTGGTATCTGATCTGCCATACAGTGAAAAGACCCAGGCTTATGTAGCGGCGGCTGCCATCGAGGTGGACCGTGCTATGCAGACGCTGCTGGATGAGCTGGAAGCGGCAGGCAAGCTGGACAACACCCTCATCGTAGCTACTGGGGACCACATCCCCTATGCGGATGTTGACGTGCTGGAAGAGTTAGCGGGCAAGAGCTTCGGCAGTTCGGAGGACCTGTCCAATATCAAGGAATCCAACATAGACTTCGATGTGTATAAGAATACTCTCATCATGTGGTCGGCCAGCATGGATGAGCCGGTGGAGGTGGACAAGGTGTGCTGCCAGGTAGATATTCTGCCTACAGTATCCAACCTGCTGGGCCTGGAGTATGACTCCCGGATGCTGGACGGAAGCGACATCTTGTCAGACAGCGAGGGGCTTGTGGTGTTTTCCTCCCGGTGCTGGAAGTCTGACCGGGGCTTCTACAATCGTTACACCCAGGAATTCACCCCTGCCGAGGGCGTCACCATGACCCCAGACGAGCAGGAGGAATACGTCTCAGCCATGAAGAAGCTGGTGGGCTACAAGCTGGACAGCACAGAGCTTATCGTGGAAAACGATTTTTATGACTATGTGTTCAACCAATTCCAAGGATAGGGGAGGGACCCCGGATGATCATTTTACCTGCCATTGACCTGAAAGAAGGAAGGGCTGTCCGCCTGTACCAGGGGGATTTTGCCACTGCACACCAGGTAGCTGACGACCCCGTGGAGACGGCCCGGGCTTTTGTCCGGGCTGGAGCCCGGTATGTCCATATGGTGGACCTGGACGGAGCCAAGGATGGAACGCGGAAAAACGGCGCGGTGGTCCAGGCGGTGGCGGACATAGGCCTGCGTGTCGAACTGGGCGGCGGCCTGCGAACTATGGAGGATGTACGCACGGTGATGGCCATGGGGATCTATCGCGCGGTGATTGGGTCTGCAGCGGTATCTGACCCAGAGCTGGTGCGCCAGGCTGTAGCGGAATTTGGCCCAGATCGGATAGCCATTGGGGTGGATGCCAGAGACGGCCGGGTGTGCACCGCCGGATGGCAAGCGGACTCCGGCCTCGATTATCTGGATTTTGTCCGACAGATGGAGCAGATCGGTGTGAAGAAAATTATCTTTACAGATATTGCAACAGACGGGATGTTGGCCGGCCCTTCTTATGATCGCCTGAAGGCGCTCCAGCAGGCAGTTCACTGTGACCTCATCGCCTCTGGTGGGGTATCCTGTAACGGCGACCTTGTCCGCCTGCGCCAGATGGGAATGTATGGGGCCATTGTAGGCAAGGCGTATTATACCGGAGCGGTGGACTTGGCCCGAGCGGTGAAGGAGGCAGGAGAGCAGTGCTAGCCAAACGCATCATCCCCTGTCTGGACGTGCGGGATGGCCGGGTGGTCAAAGGAGTCAACTTCGTCAATATCCGGGACGCCGGGGATCCGGTAGAGCTGGCTTCCTATTACTCCACCCAGGGGGCGGATGAGATCGTTTTTCTGGACATTACCGCTACAAGCGACGGGCGGGATACGGTGGCAGACGTGGTGGAGCGTACTGCCGCTCAGGTGTTTGTGCCCCTGACGGTAGGAGGCGGCATCCGGTCGCTGGAGGACTTTCAGCTGCTGCTCCGAGCTGGGGCGGATAAGATCTCCGTCAACTCTGCTGCAGTGAAGGATCCAGCGCTCATCTCTCGGGCGGCGGAGCGGTTCGGTTCCCAATGTGTGGTGCTGGCCATCGACGCCCGCCGCCGACCGGAGGGCAATTATGAAGTAGTGGTGGCCGGCGGGCGGACTCCTACGGGGCTAGACGCGGTGGAATGGGCCAGGGAAGGGCAGCGCCGGGGGGCTGGCGAGATTTTGCTCACCTCCATGGATGCCGACGGCACCAAAGCCGGCTTTGACCTGGAGATGACACGGGCGGTCACCCGAGCGGTATCCATCCCGGTGATCGCCTCCGGCGGCTGCGGCAGTTTAGAGCACTTTGCCCAGGTATTTGAGCAGACCGGCTGTGACGCGGCGCTGGCTGCATCTCTGTTTCACTTTGGGGAGCTGACGGTGCCCCAAGTCAAGGAATATCTGGCCAGCCGGAATATTCCGGTGAGGTGACGGGTATGTTTGAGTTAGACCAATTGTTTCAGAAATCGGACCTGATCCCGGTGATTGTCCAGCATGAGGACACCAGAGAGGTGCTGA
This sequence comes from uncultured Eubacteriales bacterium, assembly GCA_900549885.1. Classification (GTDB taxonomy): domain Bacteria; phylum Bacillota; class Clostridia; order Oscillospirales; family Oscillospiraceae; genus Enterenecus. The sequence continues at coordinate 21,766 of URQA01000001.1, forward strand.
TGCTGGGCTTTACCAACCGGGAAGCGGTGGAGCTGACCCTTCAGACCAGGACCGCCTGGTTCTGGAGCCGGAGCCGCCAACAATTGTGGAACAAAGGGGAGTCCTCCGGGCATTTTCTCCATGTGAAGCGCATCTGGACAGACTGCGATACAGATACCCTGCTCTACCTATGTCAGCCGGATGGTCCTACCTGCCATACTGGCGCGCGCAGTTGCTTTTTCCGGGAAATTGAGCTATAATTTTATTGACAAACTTAATTGTTCTCGTGGGAGTGTGAGATTATGAGCGATACTCTGCAAACCCTATATGCGGTGATTCAAGACCGCCAGCTCCACCCGCAGGAGGGGTCCTACACCTGTTACCTCTTTGAAAAAGGGGTGGATAAAATTCTCAAAAAAGTGGGAGAGGAGTGCGCGGAAACCATCATCGCCGCGAAGAACGACGTTCCATCCGACACGGTGGGAGAGATTTCCGATCTCATTTACCACCTGATGGTGATGATGGTAGAGCGGAATATCCCCTTGGAGGATGTGCTGGATGAGCTGGACCGCCGCAGCCGAAAGATCGGCAATCTCAAGCAGATGAAGCAGGTGGATAAGGAGACTTGAATATGGAAAACATGGACAATTATAACCAATACGGTTTTGACAGCGACTACGCCCGTGCATCCTCTGGGCTGACACTGAACCAGTATGTCGCCAAGACCTTCCTATGGATGTTTGTTGGGCTGATGGTCACGTTCGGCACTGCCTACCTGGGTTATTGGAGCGGATTGCTGGCGTTCGTGTTTCTAACTCCTATGGTTCCGGTACTGTTGCTGGTGGCAGAGCTGGCGGTAGTGCTGGTGCTGTCCGCCCGCATCCACAAGCTGCATGTGGGAACGGCCCGGGTGCTGTTTTTGCTGTATGCGGTGCTCAATGGCGTGGTGTTCTCCACCTATTTCCTGATGTTTGAAATGGCCACCCTGATTTATATTTTCGCTTTAACGGCTGTCTACTTCGGAATTTTTGCCTTGTATGGCCGTTTTACAAAGCGAAATTTGTCTGGCTTCCGCCCCTTTATCATCGGTGGATTGATCTTCCTGCTGGTGGTGAGTGTGCTGTCTCTCTTCCTGCCCCTGGGCGGGTTGGACCGCATTGTGTGCCTGATCGGTATTGCGCTGTTTTTGGGTATCACCGCCTATGACAGCCAAAAGATTGGTCAGTATTACGTGGCGTATCAAGGTGACAGCGCCATGCTGCAAAGGGCATCTATTTTCTCTGCCCTGCAGCTCTATTTGGACTTTATCAACCTATTCTTGTATTTACTTCGTTTTTTTGCCCGAAACAGAAGTAATTGAGGAACGCGACGGTACCACATAGAAAATCCCAACCGGAAATAACCGGTTGGGATTTTTTGCGTCTCCCTCTGGTGTCATAAATGTGGACGTGCCCTCATATGCTGTGACATCACGAAAGAGGTGACGGATATGAATCATGGAGAAACATTTCTTCCCTACCGGCAGGCAGCCAGCGTCCTGCCCGATGCCTTCCGCCGGGCGGCGGAGGGAGCCAACGAGCCGGCCAGGCGCCGGGCGGAGGAATTTCGGCTTCGCCTGGGCGCTCCGATGACCATTGTGCTGGAGGACGAAGAGCATGAATCGGACAGCCCTCCGGTGACGGAGGCAGACCTGCGCACCGTGTTGGAGCAGGCCAGCAGGGCATCTGCGCACACGGTCCTGGACCGGGTACGGTCAGGTTATGTTACCATCCGTGGCGGACATAGGATCGGTTTGTGCGGAGAGGTGGTCATGAAGCAGGGGCAGATTCAGGCCTTCGGCCGTCTGTCGTCCCTCTCCATCCGAATTGCCAAACAGGTGACGGGGGTAGGAGGACAGGCCCTGTCAGGAATCCTGGATCGGGGCCAGTTATGCAGTACCCTCATCCTGGCTCCACCCGGTGTGGGAAAAACCACTCTGCTTCGGGAGCTGGTCCGGCGTATTTCGGACGGTATCGGCATGGCCCCTTTGCGGGTCGGTTTGGCGGATGAGCGGGGAGAAGTGGCGGCCCTTTGGGAAGGACGCCCCCAGTTTGATGTGGGCCGGCGGACAGATGTGATGTCCGGCTGCTCAAAAGCGGATGGAATTTCCATTTTACTGCGGGGAATGTCTCCCAGAGTATTGGCTGTAGACGAGATCACTGCCGCCGAAGATGTGGAAGCCATTGCTTGGGCAGCAGGCTGTGGCGTGACCCTGCTGGCCACCGCCCACGGCGGAAGTGTGGATGACCTGCAGCGCAGACCGCTGTATCGTCAGCTTGTAGACTTGGGGCTGTTCCGACGGGTATTGGTCCTGGAGAGTCGCTTAGGCAGGCGGCTGATGCGTATTGAGGTGCTCCCATGATCCGCTGGCTGGGGGCGGCGCTGCTGCTGATGGGCTCATCCGCCTTGGGCGTGGGGGCGGCAGCCCGCCTCCGGGGTCGTGTTCGGGATATTCAGGGCCTGACGGCGGGGCTGGAGGCAATGGCCCGCACCCTGTCAGCCAGTCTGGCCCCGCTGGATGAGATGCTGCAGGCAGCGGAGGCTTGTACAGGACAGCGCCCTGCCCAATTTTTTCACACCTGCAGGCGGGAACTGCTAACGTTAGGCGGAAATCCTTTTTCCCGCTTATGGGACAAGGCGCTGCGGGAAACGCCTTTACGTTTGGACGAGGGAGACCGGGCTGTTTTAAAACAGGTGGGGGGCGTCCTGGGGCGCTATGATTCGGACAGTCAGACGGTCGCTCTGGGACAGGCGGTTCAGCGCCTGTCCCAACAACAGAGGGAAGCGGAAGAGCGGCAGGGCCGCTTAGGACGGGTATACGGTACGCTGGGCGTGACATCCGGACTGCTTTTAGCGATCGTGTTGTTATAGAAAGGGTGGGACTATGGATGTAGATCTGATTTTTCGGATTGCGGCCATCGGGATATTGGTCTCAGTACTAAACCAAGTACTGTCCCGCTCAGGCAGAGACGAACAGGCTACCATGACCACCCTGGCAGGGTTGGTGGTGGTGCTGGTAATGGTGGTACAGGAGATTAGCAGCTTGTTCGACCTAGTCAAAAATCTCTTTGACCTATGAGTGAGATTGGAAGGGTAGCCGCAGTGGCAGTGGTCGCCGCGCTGTGCGCCGTTCTCACGCGAAAAGCGGCTCCAGAATTTGCGATTGTCCTGGCTCTGGCTGCCGGGGCTATGATCCTGGCTTTTTGCGGCGGAGCGCTGTCCTCTGTGTTGGATTTCTTGGATGACCTGGCTCAGACCGGGGGACTGTCCCAGTCGGTGGTGACGCCTGTGGTCAAAACTGCCGGAATTGCCGTGGTAACGAAAATCGCAGCGGAAATCTGCCGGGACGCCCAAGAAGGAGGACTGGCTGGAACCGTGGAGACGGCAGGAACCATTTTGGCCCTGTTAACGGCAGTTCCGTTGCTCACCGCAGTCCTGTCTACCTTGGAGGGGTTGTTATGACGGATGGATCGGGCGCGGCTTAGGAGGGGGAACGATGAAGTATGCAATCTGCCTGGCTCTGTGCTTGATCTTGGCTGCGGTACCGGCATCGGCGGCGGGGACGGATGTACTGGATGAGCAGAGGCAGTCTCTAGAGGTGGACGAGCTGGAACGGGCGGCACAGGAAGAACTGGACGGAATGGACCTCACTCTGGATGGAGACTGGCAGGACAATTTGGCTCAACTACTGGACACAGGGACGGAAGAACTGGGCGGCGTGGTCAAAAAAGCGGTGCGGTCCTGCGTCCTGCTGCTGATTATCGTGCTGCTGTGTACACTGGGAGAGACGGTGACCCAGGCAGGAGAAGCACGGGGCCTTTCTGTGACGCCCTTGGCAGGTACATTAGCCGTGACGGCTGTTGCCGTAGCCGATGTTCACTCCCTTTTGGGGATGGGAACCTCTGCTATCTCATCCATTACTACATTCTCCAATGTGCTGCTGCCAGTGGTTGCCACGGTGACTGCGGCGACCGGCGCGATCACTGGCGCAGCGGCCCGTCAAATGGCGGCGGCCGTCTTTTCCGGGCTGCTGGTCAATCTGATCCACCGTCTGCTGGTGCCGCTGGTCTATGGCTATATCGCAGCCAGCGTGGCTTATGCAGCGGTGGGAAATGAGGGGCTTAAACGGCTGGGGGCGCTGCTGAAATGGCTGGTCACTACCGTTCTCACCATTGTTATGCTGGTGTTTGTAGGCTATCTGACAATCAGTGGGATTATTGCAGGTTCAACGGATGCGGCTACGGTAAAAGCGGCAAAATTCGCCATCTCTGGGGCGGTTCCTGTGGTGGGAGGCATCCTGGCCGACGCTTCGGAGAGTGTTCTGGCAGCGGCAGGAGTTCTGCGCAGTACAGTAGGGATCTTCGGAATGATTGTGATACTTGCCATCTGTCTGCTACCCTTTTTGCAGCTGGCGGTTCACTATCTGCTGTACAAGCTGGCCGCGGCACTATCTGCCACTGTGGGGGGTGGACGGGTATGTGGCCTGATTGAGAGCATTTCCGGCGCTTTTGGGCTGATTTTAGGAATGACAGGAGCCTGTGCGCTGTTGCTGCTGGTGACGCTGGTATCTTCTATCACGGTGGTGACCGTATGACAGAATTAATCAGACAATGGATCATCGCCGTAACCTGTGCCGCGATGCTGGCGGCGATACTCCAGACCCTGCTGCCCAAAGGTGGAACTGGTGCCGCAGGCCGCCTGGCAGGAGGGCTGCTGCTTCTGATTGCCACAGTACAACCCTTGCTGAGCCTAGACTATGATAGCCTGGCCCAGTCAATGACAAAGCTGCGGCTGGAAGAATATAGGTCTGATCAGGAACTGGCAGAGGCGAACAGCAGCTTGTTGGAAGAACTCATAGAACAAGAGACTAGATCATATATTTTGGACAAGGCGGAGGAGCTTGGCATGACATGCCAAGTAGCGGTCACCTGTGAACTCCAGGATGAGGGCATTCCATTCCCCAAATTTGTCACGGTGTCCGGCTCGTTTACCCAGGAGCAGGCTGACGCCCTGTCTCAGATCATTGAGGCAGACCTGGCCGTCCCGGTCCAAAACCAGACCTACAAGGGGGAGGTGGAATGATGGAGCTGGAGCCTGTCAAAAAGAGACTGCTGGGGTGGAGCAAACGGCTGGGGCCATATAAGTATGTGCTGTTGGTCATTGCGGCGGGAGCTGTGCTCCTGCTTTGGCCGGAACATACAGACGGGCAGGCCACTGTGCCGGCAGTTCAGGAGGAGGAAACCTTTTCTGTAGAGAACATGGAAAACCAGCTGGAGGAAATTTTAGGCCAAATAGAGGGCGCAGGCCAGGTATCGGTGATGCTGACGGTCAAAAGCGGGATGGAACGTATCTTGGCTCAAGACGGTACCCTCAGCTCAGAAGAGGAAAGCGTCCAGACGGTGGTTATTTCCACGGGGAGCGGCACCGAAGAAGTGGTCGTGCTCAAGCAGTATTATCCGACCTTTCAAGGGGCGCTTATCGTCTGTTCCGGTGGAGGAGACGCCCAGGTACAGCTGTTGATTACCCAAGCGGTCTCAGCGCTGACCGGCCTTAGTGCGGCACGAATTTCAGTATGTCAGGGAGGCTGACCTCCCAAATGAATTCAATTGGAGGCGTAATGCAATGAGTTTGTGGAAAAGAAACGCGGTCATCGTGGCCATTGTGCTGTTTGTTGGAGCGGCAGTGTACCTAAATTGGTCCTATAACCAGTCTGGCACCGCAGATGCCGACGCCGATGCCCAGGGGTCCGCTAAAATTTTAGGGCAAGCGTCCTTGGTCAATGGAGAAGATGAGGACGACTCCCTCCTGACGGACGGGGAAACGCCGGTAGACGGCACCAGTACCGGATATTTTGCCACCGCGCGCCTGAACCGTCAGCAGGCCAGGGACAATGCGTTGGAACTGCTCCAAGAAGCGGCGGCAGATGACGAAGCGGAGCAGACCGTAATCGACGATGCCAACCAGTCCATCCAGACCATGGCGGCATACACACTGTCGGAAGCACAAGTAGAAAATCTGGTAGTGGCCAAGGGCTATGAGGATTGTATCTGCTTTATCAATGAAAATAGCGCAAGCGTGGTGGTCGCTTCCACAGAAAGCGGCCTGACAGATACCGACATTGCCCGAATCGCGGAAATCGTGACGGAAGAAACCGGTCTATCCGTCAGCCAGGTGAAAATCATCGAGGCAGATCCTTGAGCTTCGCCGGAAAAATGGGTTGTAATTTTTGCTCTTTGGTGATACAATAAGCGAAATGAAAAATTTTGGAGGGGACGGTATTTCGCCCTTTCCGTATCACGAAAAAAGGAGCGTGGCTCACAATGGCCGAAGGTAGAGAATATATTTCTCGTCCTGACGAGATGGGACAGATTAATATTTCTGAAGAGGTGCTGGCAACCATTGCCGCTGCTGCTGCAATGGAGGTCGAAGGGGTGAGTTCCCTCGCTGCCGGATTTGGCAGCGATATGGCCTCTTCCCGCAAAGGGCTGTCCAAGGCTGTGCATCTGTCTGTGGATGAGGATAAGGTGACGGTAGAGGTGGCTCTTTTGGTCAGTTACGGATATGCCGTCCCCACGGTAGCCAGGGCAGTTCAGGAGGCGGTTATCAGCGCTGTGGAAAATACCAGCGGACTGAATGTGGGCTGTGTCAACGTATCGGTGATTGGCGTGACCTTCCACAAATAAAGCGTGCGATGCGATGACGCCGGGCGGCGGGTCCGCCCGGCGTCATTTTGTGCAAAAAATCAAGAGAGAAAGTCAGAGAAATATATGGTCAAAGGGGTTTCCTTTTTTCCTGGAAGTGTGTATAATATTCAAGAATATGCATAATTGGTGAGTTTACTGCTTGCGGCGGCCTATCCGCCGGGAAAGGATGAGAGATATGACCAGAAGCGCCGCCCGGGAGATCGCGGTACACTTCACGTTTGAGTTGGGGTTTTCCGACTTAAGCGCGGACCAGCTGCTGGAGCGGGACTTGACCCCGGAGTTTTTTGCATTGCTGGGTGAAGAAGAACCGTTGTACGCACAGTTCCCAGATAAAATCCAGTTGGAGTACATTCAAAAAATTGTTCGAGGCGTTTTTGCCCACGGGGCGGAGCTGGACAATGATATCGCCAAATATGCCAAAGGCTGGCGTTTTGCCCGGATTGACCGGGTGGCGGCGGCTATTATGCGGGTGACCATGTTTGAAATTTTGTATATGCCGGATGTACCCAATAAGGCGGCCATCAATGAAGCGGTGGAGATTGCCAAGAAGTATCTGGATGAGGATACAGTCAAATTTGTCAATGGTATCCTGGGCTCTTTTGTGCGGACAGAGTTTCCTGCTGAAAACTGATGTTACAGAGAGAGGGGCGGAACATGAGCCAGGTCTGCATTGGTTTTGATACAAGCAACTACACCACATCTGCCGCCTGGTTTGACGGCCAGACAGGAGAGAACCAGGGGAAGCTTCTTACCGTCCCGGAAGGGGCCTTGGGCCTGCGGCAGAGCGAGGCATTGTTCCAGCATGTCAAGCGCCTGCACCAGATGACGCAGGCGCTGTGCGCCCAGTCTCTCCCAGGGGGGATAGCCGCCGTGGGCGCCTCCACCCGGCCCAGAGAGGTGGAAGGCTCCTACATGCCCTGCTTTCTGGTGGGGGAAGGGCAGGCCAAAACCCTGGCCGCCGTACTGGGTGTGCCGTTTTATTCCTGTTCCCACCAGCAGGGGCATATTGCAGCGGCGGCCTGGTCCGCTGGGCGGCCGGACCTGCTGGACCAGCCCCATTTGGCCTGGCACCTGTCGGGAGGAACTACGGAGCTGCTCTATGTACAGCCGCAGGGCCACACGGTAGCGGCCCAGGTAATCGGGGGGACATCGGATATTTCGGCCGGACAGCTGGTGGACCGGGTGGGGGTGGCTTTAGGGTTACCATTCCCCGCTGGGAAGGAACTGGACAAGCTGGCTGGGCAGTCGGATTGCCAGGCGCGTTTCCAAGTTAAGCTCCAGAACAGTCGATTTTCTCTATCGGGCATGGAGAATAAAATCAAGGATATGATCGGTGCCGGGACTCCCGCGCCGGACGTAGCCCGGTATACGTTTGAGACTCTGGCCCTGGTTCTGAACCGCGCTACGCAAGCGGCATGGGGAGACTATGGACGCTTGCCCGTGCTCTGTTCAGGCGGAGTTGCCTCCAGCAATTTGCTGCGGCAGCGGCTGGATCCTTTACAGGCGGTGTTCGCTCCGCCGCAGTATTCTACTGATAATGCGCTGGGGGTGGCGATTCTGGCCCAGCGGGCGCTGGAGCGGAGGGTGGACCCATGCACTTGAGCGAGCTACCGGTCTATTCTGTCTGGCAGGTCAATCAATATGTCAAACAGAGGATGGATGAGGACCAACTGCTGGCGGGGCTGCTGGTCCGGGGTGAAATTTCAAACTATAAAAAATATCCCTCCGGCCACCACTATTTTTCCCTCAAGGATGACAGAGGAGCCATCCGGTGTGTCTTGTTCCGGGGAGACGCTTTCCGCCTGCGGTTCCAGCCATCCAACGGGATGCGTGTGGTGGCCTATGGCCGTGTTTCTGTCTTTCCCAGAGACGGGCAGTATCAGTTGTACTGCACAGAGCTGTTTGCTGATGGACAAGGAGATCTTCATGCTGCCTTTGAACAGTTGAAAGAGCGTCTAGCCAGGGAGGGACTGTTTGAACAGGATGCCAAGCAGCCGCTGCCGCACTATCCTGGAAAAATCGCCTTGATCACTTCTCCTGCAGGCGCGGCGGTGCGCGATATGATCCGCATACTTCGGACCCGCTGGCCTATGGCCCAGGTGCTGGTGGTGCCAGTGCGTGTTCAAGGGGAAGGCGCGGCGTCAGAAATCGCCGCCGCCATCCATGCGGTCAACAACTTGGCTGGGGTGGACCTCATTATCACCGGCCGGGGCGGCGGTTCCATGGAAGACCTGTGGGCCTTTAACGAAGAAGTGGTGGCCCGGGCTATTTTTATCTCCAATATTCCAGTGATCTCTGCCGTGGGGCATGAGCCGGACGTGACCATTGCCGACTATGTGGCCGATCTGCGGGCGGCCACTCCCTCCAACGGCGCAGAATTGGCAGTGCCGGACCAAGGGGAGGTGCGGAAGCTGCTCCAGCAGCTGGAACGGCGGATGGCCCACGCCATATTGTCCCGGCTGGACAGCCAGCGCCGTCGGCTGTCCCAGCTGCGGCAGGCGCGGGTTTTGCAGAGCATGAAGGCGCCGATTGAGGACCGGCGCATGCTGCTGGATTTTTTACAGCGCAGACTGTCTTCCGCCTGCGAAGACCGGCTGAAGACAGGGAGGGCGGAACTGGCCCGCCTGAGTGCGGGGCTGGACGCTATGAGTCCGCTCAAGGTATTGTCCAGAGGGTATTCCATCGCCCGGAGGGACGGACAGGTGATACAGCGGATCGATCAGACAGAGCCTGGCGACAGGCTGGAAATCCTGATCACGGACGGAAAGCTGTTGTGCCAGGTAGAGGGGAAGGAGAACATCAAATGGCAGCAAAAAAGCAAATGAGCTTTGAACAGGCGATGGACCGGCTGGAGGAAATCGTGAAAAAGCTGGAAAGCGGCGACGGATCTCTGGATCAAGCGCTCACCCTGTTTGAAGAAGGCAGCAAGCTGGCCGGTGCCTGTACAGCCATGCTGGATCAGGCGGAGCAGAAGGTGACCAAGCTTCTCTCATTAGAAAGCAGCGCGGAAGCGCCCTTTGATGCCGACAACAGCCAGGGTACCAACTGACTGGAACCGAAAAAGGATTGTTTCAAACAGAAAGGGTGGAGGCATACCGTGGAGTATCAACAAGAGATGGAGCGGCAGCGCCAGATGATCGAGGCCCGTCTTGGGCAGGCGTTTCCCGGACAGGGGCTTGGTCAGGCTATGGCGTACAGTCTGATGGCTGGAGGGAAGCGCATTCGGCCCATTTTGACCCTGGAATTTTGCAGGGCTGCGGGGGGGGATCCGCAACAGGCTTTGGATGCGGCCTGTGGTGTGGAAATGCTTCACACCTATTCTCTGATTCATGATGATCTTCCCTGTATGGACAATGACGATCTGCGCCGAGGGAAGCCCACCTGCCACAAGGTCTATGGGGAGTGCACGGCCACTCTGGCAGGGGACGCCCTCCAGTCCGCAGCGTTTGAATGGGTCCTGACTTGTCCCGCCTTGGAGGATGCGGTGCGGGCGCGGATGGGGCTGATTCTGGCCCGAGCGGCAGGGCTGGACGGTATGTGCGGCGGCCAGTATCTGGATATGGAAGCAGAAGGCACTCAGCCCTCTCTGGAAGAATTGACTTTGATTCACGGGCGGAAAACAGCTGCCTTGCTCCGTGCGGCCTGCCAGATTGGTGTGCTGTGTGCCGGGCTTCAGCCCCATACGGATGCCAATTTATCTGCGGCGGGAGATTATGCAGAACACCTTGGAATGGCCTTTCAAATTAGGGACGATCTGCTTGATGCTACCTCTACCACTGAAACGCTGGGTAAGCCTGTTGGTTCTGACCAGACCAATGGAAAGCATACCTTTGTCTCTCTGTTAGGGCGGGAGGACAGCTCGGCTCTGGTACTAGAACACACCCGTTTGGCCCAGGAGGCGCTGAAACGATTCCAGGGCAATACGGCATTTTTGGAACGGCTGGCGGAGGAGTTGGCTGGACGCGACCACTAAAATCAGGAGATGACGACATGGTAAATCAGGTCTTGGTGCTTTCCGCCTGTTCCTGGGCGCTTGCACAGGTGCTGAAATTTTTGCTGTCTGCCATTACCAATCGGAAGTTCGAGCTTTACTACCTCCTGACGGGAGGTGGTATGCCCAGCTCCCATTCTTCTTTTGTCTGCACCTGTGCTACCTGTACCGCTATTTTGACAGGAGTGGACTCGGTGACCTTTGCCATCAGTGTTGTGCTGGCCCTGGTGGTGATGTATGATGCGGCTAATGTCCGGAAGGAAACCGGCGAACAGGCGAAGGTACTCAATTACATCATGGAAAATTGGGGCAGCCAAAAGCCGGAGCTTTTTGCGGAAGAACTTAAGGAACTGATTGGGCATACCTGGCTCCAGGTAGGGGCCGGACTGGTATTGGGAATCCTTGTGGGCGTAGTCGGATGCGCCCTGTGGCCCTAAATGAACGTAGATACATGGCGCGTTGCAGGAGGTGAGGGACTATGCCGGAGGATTTGAGCCGGATCACAGATCAACAGGCGGAACAATTGTGCGCACAGCTGCGGGAACGGCTGATCGAAGTTGTTTCCCAGACGGGGGGGCACTTAGCGTCCAATCTGGGCGTAGTGGAACTCACCGTAGCGATCCACCGGGTATTTCATACTGAGTGGGACAGGCTGGTGTTTGATGTGGGACACCAGTGCTATTGCCATAAGATATTGACCGGGCGGAACGGGGCTATGGAGACACTGCGGTCCTTTGGCGGGCTGTCTGGATTTCCCAAGCCCAATGAGAGCCGTTCGGACGCTTTTGTGGCTGGGCACGCATCCAACGCTGTATCTGTGGCCCTGGGGATGGCCAGAGCCAGGACGCTGCTGGGGGAAGATTATGATGTGCTCGCCCTGCTGGGAGATGGGGCTCTCACTGGAGGGTTGGCCTATGAAGGGCTGACCAATGCGGGACAGAGTGGAGAGCGGCTTATTGTCATTCTCAATGATAACGGCATGTCTATTACCCCCAATGTGGGTAGCATCGCCAACTATTTAGCTCACCAGCGGCTCAAGCCGCAATATCTGCGGCTGAAAAAGCTGTACCGGGGACTGACGGGCCATGGCCCGGTGGGCCGGGCAGTCTATCACTTTACCCATGTGGTCAAAAAAGCGGTTAAGGATGCGATCCTTCCGTGCAGCATGTTTGAGGATATGGGATTTTCCTATGTGGGTCCGGTGGACGGGCACGACGTCAAACAGCTCACTCGGGTGCTGACTTACGCCAAAGATCTAGGCGGTCCGGTACTGGTCCATGTCAAAACGCAAAAGGGGAAGGGCTATCCCTTGGCAGAGCGAGAGCCTGACCGTTTTCACGGGATTGGTCCCTTTGACCCAGAGACAGGAGAGAACCTGCGGGGAGGGAGTGCCAGCTTTTCGGCTGTGTTCGGACAGTCCCTCTGCCAGCTAGCAGAGCAGGATGGCCGCATTTGCGCCATTACGGCGGCCATGCAGTCGGGAACTGGATTGGATGAGTTTGCCCGTCGGTTTCCTGCACGCTTTTTTGATGTTGGCATCACAGAGGGGCATGCCGTATCTATGGCAGGTGGTATGGCGAAACAGCGCCTGCTGCCAGTGTTTGCCGTCTACTCTACCTTTTTGCAGCGTTCTTACGATATGCTGCTCCATGACGTGGCGTTGCAAAAACTCCATGTGGTGCTGGCGGTGGACCGTGCTGGGCTGGTGGGCGAGGACGGGGAGACCCACCAGGGGATATTTGATATCGCATACCTCAGTTCCGTACCTGGCATGAGTATTCTGTGCCCTGCCAGCTTCGCGGAATTAAAAGCCATGCTGGAACATGCTCTGTTCAAAATGCGCGGGCCTGTGGCCGTGCGCTATCCCCGAGGGGGAGAGGGGCGGTTCCGGCAAAACCTGGGCGTAGAGGGGACTGCCATGGCGCGCCGGGGAAATGACATCACGCTGATTGCCTATGGGACAATGATTAACGTAGCGCTGGATGCGGCGGACCAGCTGGAACAGCAGGGGATCTCTGTCCGCGTCCTGAAGCTCAACAGCATTCGACCTTTAGACATAGGTCCCATTCAGCAAGCCGCGCTGGAGACCCGTCACCTGCTGGTGGCAGAGGAGTGTGGATCTCCTGGCTGCGCTGGACACCAGATTGCAGCTAAACTTTTAGAAACTGGGATGGTTCCCAATACTTTGACGCTGGTCAATCTGGGAGAGCAGTTCGTCCCCCATGGCACGGTGGACCAGTTGCGGAAACTGTGCGGGATCGATGCGGCGTCCATTGTGCAAAAGGCGTGGGAGGTGTTGGGCCGTGGCTAAAAAGCGATTAGATGTCCTAATGGTGGAGCAGGGCTTGGCGGAGAGCCGTCAGAAGGCCCAGGCCCTCATTATGGCCGGGCAGGTCTTTGTGGGCGAGCGGAGGTATGACAAGGCCGGTATCTCTGTGAACGAGTCCGTCCGGCTGGAGGTCCGCGGACAGGCACTGCGGTATGTCAGCCGCGGCGGCTTGAAGCTGGAAAAGGCGATGACCTGTTTTCCCATCCGTCTTGACGGGTGCATAGCGGCGGACATCGGCGCTTCCACCGGCGGCTTTACGGACTGTATGCTCCAAAACGGAGCCTCCAAGGTCTACGCTGTGGACGTCGGGTACGGACAACTGGCGTGGTCAATCCGAAGCGATAAGCGAGTAGTCTGCCTGGAGCGGACCAACGCCCGCTATTTGACGAAAGAGCAGATCCCAGAGCCATTGGATTTTGCCTCTATCGACGTATCTTTTATCTCTTTGAAGCTGATTCTTCCTGCCCTGCGCCCGCTCATGGCGGAGAATGGCCAGGTGGTGGCTTTGGTCAAGCCTCAATTTGAAGCTGGCCGGGAAAAAGTGGGGAAAAAGGGCGTAGTCCGTGATTCCGCTGTTCATCAAGAGGTTCTGGAACACTTTCTGGTACATGCAGATGAGGCGGATTTCTCAGTAAAGGGATTAACCTTTTCACCCATTCGAGGGCCGGAAGGGAATATCGAATATCTCGGATATTTGTCTGTGGGGCGCGGCGTGCCCTGCGAAGAGGACCTGGTGGAGCTGGTCAAGCGTTCCCACCAGGTGTTGGAGGGATAGCTCGTGAACGTCATTCTCAGTCCAAATCCCTATCGTGACTTGGGGCTGAAGGCAGCCCAGTCGGCCAAGAAAATATTGGAGCACCATGGGGTAGAGACTTCCATTTGCCTACCTTTTTCTTTGGACGAACGCAGCCGGGTGGAAATCCCCTCACACCTGAAGCTGACAGCTATGGAGAAAGCTCTTCCAGGGGCGGATATGCTCATCTGTTTTGGCGGGGACGGAACGATTCTCCATGCTGCGAAAGATGCCAATCCTTATCAGATTCCCATTCTCGGGGTAAATATGGGCAGTGTAGGCTTTATGGCCGAGCTGGAACACAGCGAATTGTCCCTCCTTTCCCGTCTGGTCAGCGGAAAGTATGTGGTGGAGGAGCGCATGATGCTGGAGACTGTAGTCAAACGGGAAGGGAAGGTTGTCTATCGGGACACAGCCCTGAACGACGCTGTACTCACGAAAGGGTCGGTGGCCCGGGTGCTTGACTTGGAGGTGACAGGGGACCGGGTAACCATTACCGCTTTCTCCGGCGATGGGGTGATTATATGTACACCAACCGGTTCCACGGCTTACTCCATGGCCGCAGGAGGTCCTATTGTCGAGCCATCGGCGAAAAATATCATTGTGACCCCGATCTGTGCCCACTCGCTCAAGGTCAAGCCTATGGTGCTGGACCGGGACCGCACAGTGGGGGTTCGTTTGGAGCAGGGTAGCCGCCGCAGCGCCTATCTGTCGGTGGATGGTGGAAAATCGTACAAGGTGCTGTCCAGCGACCGGGTTGAGGTGCGCCGGGCTGAACAGGTAACCCGCCTCATTCGGCTGTCTGGCCGCAGCTTTTATGAATTGATTCATCAGAAACTGGGGAAGGGGTGACATCGGATGAAAGAAAAACGGCAGGCAGAGATTGTCCGCATCATTTCTGAACAGGATGTAGAGACTCAGGAGCAGTTGTTAGCCCAGCTGGAGTTGCGAGGCATCCGGGTGACTCAAGCCACGGTTTCCAGGGACATCAAGGAACTGCACTTGGTCAAGGTACCCGCTGGGAATGGCGCCTACCGCTATGCGGTGGTAAGCGGACAGCCCAGACGGCACAACCATACCGGACGGCTGCGCAATATTTTCCGGGAGGGAGTGACCTCCTTTGACGCGGCTCAAAACCTGGTGGTCGTAAAGACCATGCCAGGGTTGGGTTCTGCCGCGGGAGCCGCTTTGGACGATATGGAGATTGACGGTTTTGTGGGCTCTCTGGCGGGGGATGACACGGTGCTTCTCATTATGCGTACCAATGAGGATGCAGAGACTTTTTTGGACGAGATACGGTCTATGCTGGAATGAGGTGACGAGAGATGCTCTCACTGCTTCATATCGAAAATATCGCGGTGATCTTCCAGGCAGATATCGCTTTTGAGCCGGGATTTAATGTACTCACCGGCGAGACGGGCGCAGGCAAGTCTATTGTCATTGACTCTATTGGGGCGGTCATTGGAGCGCGCACCAGCCGGGACCTAATCCGGACTGGCGCAAAGTCCGCCAGAGTATCTGCCGTGTTTCAACAGTTGCCCGCCTTACCTTGGTTTGACCAACAGGACATTCACCCGGATGAGAATGGTCAGCTGTTGGTGGAGCGTTCCATTCAGCCTGATGGAAAGACTGCCTGCCGGGTCAATGGCCGGCCGATCCTGGTTAGCCAGTTGCGGGAATTGGGGCAGCAGCTGCTTAATATCCATGGCCAGCACGACGGCCAGCAGTTGTTGAATGAGGCCTGTCACTTGGAATATCTGGACAGCTTTGGCGGGCTGGAAGCAGTCCGCGGACAGTTTCAGAGTGCTTATGACCAGGTACAGCGGCTTAGGAATGATTTGGAATCTCTGGAAATGGATGAGTCGGAGAAGGCCCGGCGGATAGATACCCTCAACTATCAGATAGAGGAGCTGGAACGAGCCCAACTGCGTCCGGGAGAAGAGGAAGAATTGGTCCAGCGCCGGGACCTGTTGCGCAATGCTGAACGCATCACACAGGCCGTTGACGGCGCATGGCAGGCATTGAGCGGGGGAGATGAGGAAAACGGGGCTGTCTCACTTTTGATGGCAGCGGAAGAAAGTCTGTCCTCAGGCGGACGGTACAGCGAGGAGCTGGCTAAGCTGGCATCTCAAGCGTCTGAGCTGCGCTATGCCTTAGACGACCTGGCCGAACAGGTCCGGGAGGCGCAGGCATCTCTTGATTTTTACCCGGGAGAACTAGACGAAGTAGAGGAACGGCTGGATACGCTCTACCGCCTGAAACGGAAATATGGAGACAGCGTGGACGACATGTTGGACTATTTAGACCGCTGCCGAAAAGAACTGGATGAGATCCAGTTTTCTGAGGACCGGGCAAACCGCCTGGAACAGGAGTTAAATACGGCTCTTACCAAAGCCAGGAAGCAGGGGAAAGCCCTGTCTAACGCGCGTAAAACAGCTGCGAAACAATTGGCCGAGCGGATTCAGGATGAGTTGCGACAGCTGGATATGTCCAAGGTGCACTTTCAGGTACAATTTGCCCCGAAAACAGGACAGGACGGGATGGACGCTACCGGGATGGATGAGGTACGTTTTCTCATGTCCGCCAACTTGGGAGAGGAGCTTCGTCCGATCCAAAAGATTGCTTCCGGCGGCGAATTGGCCCGCATTATGCTAGCGCTAAAAAATGTGCTGGCGGAAAACGATCAGGTGACCACCATGGTATTTGACGAGGTGGATACCGGGGTATCTGGCCGGGCGGCCCAGAAGGTGGCGGAGAAGCTTTATGAGGTGGCCAGAAATCGTCAAGTGCTGTGCGTGACCCATCTGCCCCAGATTGCCGCCATGGGGGATGTCCACTTTTCCGTGGAAAAAGGAGAGGCGCAGGGACGAACCTTTACCGCAGTGGAGCAGTTAGACCGGGATCACCGCCGTAGGGAGCTGGCCCGACTGACCAGCGGAGAGCACATCACCGCTACCGCTCTGGATGGGGCGGAGGAGATGCTCTCGGCCGCAGAGCAATGGAAAAAAGGGAGTGTCCAGCTTTGAAGAAGCGGATATTTTCCTCCCAATTGGCAGAAGCCATAGCACAGCCTGGCTGGGTCGGAGCCGGTCCGGCAGGTATCTCCTATCGGCAAATGGCAGTGGACGAGTCCGACTCAGAGGACAAAGGCTATGTTCTCTGGAAAAGTTGGCAAGAAACCTATCTAGGTATGGTAGATTCCCGGTATCTGGCTGAGCTTACCATTGACAAGTGCGTGAAGATCGCTCAAAAGAGGCCGGAGAATACCATCGTGGCCCTAGATCAGCAAATCGTGGGCTTTGTATGCTGGCGCCCAAGCCGGGATGCGGGAGAAACCGGGGAAATCTCTGCGCTTTATCTTCTGGGTTCATTCCAAGGCCGGGGTATCGGCAAGACGCTGATAGAGCTGGCCCTAGCCAAATTGAAGGACGATTCCGCAGTAATCGTATGGGTGCTGGCGGATCACAAGAAAGCCATCGGCTTCTTTGAGAGCTGTGGTTTTTTCCCCGACGGCGGAGAAAAATATTTAGATCTGGGTACCTCTGTGCGCTGTATCCGTATGATAAAAAAGAATTGACATTGGATTTTTCCTGTGTTATCATCCATACAATGCGTAGAAAGGGAAGAGTAAGTGTTGCCATCTTGTATAGAGAGCTCCCGTTTGGTGGAAGGGAGACAGGAACAGCGCCGAATACCCCCTGGAGCAGCCCCCTGAACAGATTATGTCTTATAGGGGAGGACGGGTGCGCCCGGTATAGCGTAGAAGTCATTGACTTGCTGAGGCCGTTTTCGCGAGATAACGGCGAACAGAGGTGGTACCGCGTTCATCGCCCTCTGTCCCAATGGGACAGGGGGTGTTTTTTACGCAGCAGGCTACAGAAACGAGAAAAGTACAGGGTGTGCTCTTTGTGTTTTTGGCTGCTGTCCTGTACAGCATTGGGGGATTGTGCATTAAAGTCATCCCGTGGAGCGGTTTGTCCATCAACAGTGGGCGGAACATCGTGGCTCTGGTGGTCATTGGCGGATATTTGCTGGCGGTCAGGCACAAGCCCCGGCTCAACCGGTGGGTCTTTGTGGGAGCGCTGTGCATCTGCGGCACCAATACCTTCTTTACCTTGGCAAACAAGATGACAACTGCGGCCAATGCCATTGTACTGCAGTTCACTGCGCCGGTTTTTGTCATCCTGCTCTCGGCCCTTTTTTGGAAAAGAAGACCCCGGCGGCTGGACTTGTGCGCCTGCGCCGTGGTACTGCTGGGGGTTTTGTGCTTTTTTGTGGAAAGCCTGTCCGCCGGAGGGACGGCGGGCAATGTGCTGGCCCTCGCTTCCGGCCTGAGCTACGCTGGGGTATTTCTGCTCAATGACCTGCCGGACAGCGATCCGATCTCATCGGTATTTTGGGGAGATGTCCTTAGTGCGGTCATTGGGCTGCCTGCCCTGCTGGGGGAGACGGTATTCACCTCCACTGCGTTGGTCAGCCTGGTCGTGCTGGGGGCCTTCCAGGTGGGACTGGCCTACATTTTGCTTACCATCGGACTTCGCACCACTCCGGCGGTGACCGCCTCTCTAGTGTCCGGCATCGAACCAGTGCTCAACCCCATTTTGGTGGCGGTATTCTACCATGAGATTATCGGTCCGCTGTCCCTGCTGGGGGCGGCTGTCGTGGTGGGCGGCGTGGTTGCCTACAATGTGCTGAGAATCAAATTTGATCAACATAAGGAGCTGAAAACATGACACTGTATGAGGAATTGGTTGCCCGCGGCCTGATCGCCCAAGTGACCAACGAAGAGGAAATTAAGTCTATGATCAACGAGGGAAAGGCCACCTTCTATATCGGCTTTGACCCCACAGCTGACAGCCTGCATGTAGGCCACTTTATGGCCTTGACTCTGATGAAGCGGCTGCAAATGGCAGGCAACAAGCCCATCGCCCTGATTGGAGGCGGTACCGCTATGATTGGGGACCCCTCTGGCCGCACGGACATGCGGTCCATGATGACCCGGGAAACCATTGAGCACAATTGCGCCTGCTTTAAAAAGCAGATGGAGCGGTTCATTGAGTTTGGTGAGGGCAAGGCGCAAATGGTCAATAACGCCGATTGGCTGCTCAATCTCAACTATGTGGATTTTATCCGGGACATCGGGGCCTGCTTCTCGGTGAACAACATGCTCCGGGCGGAGTGCTTCAAACAGCGCATGGAGAAGGGCCTGTCCTTCCTGGAATTCAACTATATGCCCATGCAGTCCTATGACTTCTATTACCTGTTCCAGCACTACGGCTGCAATATGCAGTTCGGCGGCAACGACCAGTGGTCCAACATGCTGGGGGGAACTGAGCTCATCCGCCGCAAGCTGGGCAAGGACGCCCATGCCATGACCATCGCCCTGCTCACCGATTCCCAGGGTCATAAGATGGGCAAGACTGCAGGCAACGCCGTGTGGCTGGACGCGGACAAAACCTCTCCCTATGAGTTCTATCAATACTGGAGAAACGTAGACGACGCGGACGTGATGAAGTGCGTGCGTATGCTCACCTTCCTGCCCCTGGAGCAGATCGACGAGATGGATAAGTGGGAGGGCGCCCAGCTTAACCAGGCCAAGGAAATTCTTGCCTATGAGCTGACCAAGCTGGTTCACGGCGAGGATGAGGCGGAGAAGGCCCGGTCTGCCGCTAAGGCCCTGTTTTCCACCGGGGGAGATAAGGCGAGCATGCCCACCACCGAGCTGACCGAGGCTGATTTTTCGGGTGGGACCATCGGCGCGTTGAGTCTGCTGGTGAAATGCGGCTTAGCCGCCTCCAATGGCGAGGCCCGCCGCCTGATTCAGCAGGGAGGGGTGGCAGTAGATGAGGGTAAGCTCACCGACGCTAACGCTATATTTAACAAGGAAACCTTTGCGGGAGATGGCATCATCATCAAGAAGGGTAAGAAGATCTTCCATTGTGCAAAACTGGTCTGATGATTTTAGGGCGTCCCGACAACGTGTGTCGGGACGCCGCTTTCTCAGCAAAAACCAGGTTTTGTTGAGTTTCAAACAGATCATAAAGAGGGCGTGGAACCGCATCAGCGGTCCACGCCCTTAGCCTTCAACAGGTCTGACATATCATACAGCCCCGGCTGTTTAACCTGCATCAGGAAGCGAGCTGCTTTGATGGCCCCGGCTGCAAAAATGCTCCGGCTAGCAGCGTGATGTTTGATCTCAATGATCTCGTCCGTTCCCGCAAACGTTATCGTGTGATCGCCTACAATGGTTCCACCCCGGACAGACGAGATACCGATCTCCCGGCGGTCCCTGGCTTTTCGGGTTAAATGACGGTCATAGATATACTCCGGATCATAGGGGAGTGCAGATGAGGCTGCATCTGCCAGCATCAGGGCGGTTCCGCTTGGGGCGTCCAGCTTCCGGCTGTGGTGCCGTTCTACAATTTCCACGTCAAAATCTTCGCCCAGAGCGGCTGCCGCCTGTTTCACAAGCGTCAACAGGACATTGATGCCCAGAGACATGTTGGCTGAACGAAAAATAGGGACCTTCTGAGCTGCCTCCTGGATCAGATCTAACTGATCCAGGTCGTAACCGGTGGTGGCCAGCACCAGTGGGATGCCACGCGCCAAGCTAAATTCCAGAAGAGGAGTGAGCGCCGCAGGATTGGAAAAATCGATTACAACATCGGCCTGCATGCCGCATTGCACAGGGCTGGGAAATACGGGAAAGTTGTCGTTGGGCTGACCGAGGATATCGAAGCCAGCGACAATTTCTATATCTGGCTGTCCAGAGCACAAATCGGCAACGGCCCTGCCCATATGTCCATTGCAGCCTGAAAGGATCATCTTTTGCATAGAGCGAACTCCTTTATAGAAGGCCGGCACGTTGCATGGCCTGTCGCAGAGTTTCTAGATTTTTATCAGAAATGTCGCACAGAGGCAGACGCAGCATCCCTGCATCCATCCCCAACAGATTCATAGCGGCCTTGATTGGGATGGGGTTAACCTCAAGAAACAGCGCGTCGATTAATTCCATGTACTGGATTTGAAGCTTGGCGGCAGACTCGAAATCGTTGTCCAGACACGAATGGGACATCTTTACCATAACCTCAGGGATGATGTTGGAAGCCACCGAAATGACACCTTTGGCCCCCAGAGCCATCATAGGCACGACCTGGTCGTCATTGCCGGACCAAATATAGAAGTCATCGCCGCACAGAAAACGGGTGTGCGCCAGCAAAGAAAAGTTTCCAGAAGCCTCCTTAACGCCGTTGATTTTAGGATTCTGAGCCAGTTGGCGGTAGGTTTCGGCGGTAAAGGATACGCCGGTACGGCTTGGAACATTGTAGAGGATGATAGGCAGATCTACCCGGTCCGCAATATACTCATAGTGCTTGACCAGCCCTGTCTGGCTAGCCTTGTTGTAATAGGGTGTGACATGAAGCAGCGCGTCCGCCCCGGAGTCCTGTGCGTGCTGAGATAAGTAGACAGCAGCGGAGGTGTCGTTGCTGCCCGCCCCGGCGATCACCTTTACGCGATGGTCCACTCGCTTGACGCAAAACTCCACTGCAGCAATGTGCTCCCGAATGGACATAGTGGCCGATTCGCCGGTCGTGCCGCACACACACACCGCGTCCACACCAGCCGCAATCTGATTGTCGATTTGCTTGCCAAACGCATCATAGTCAATTGCACCGGATTGGTTGAAGGGCGTGACCAAAGCGGGACAAGCGCCGGTAAATACTGGAGTTCGCATCGGTATCATCCTTTCTGACCATTAGAGATTCAAAATAAAGAGATTATGAGGGAAAGAAAAAGCAGCCGGAGCATTCCTAACCTAGACTTCCATTCTTGTATTCCCAATTTACCCGCAATCGCCCGCAGGTTTATTGGCGGGTGATATATCCCTCAGCACACAAAAGCTCGGCCAGCAGCACCGCGCCACCAGCGGCCCCCCGGAGGGTGTTGTGAGACAGAGAGACAAACTTGTAGTCGTACTGGGTGTCCGGACGCAGCCGTCCGACAGAGACAGCCATACCGCCTTCCAGATCCCGGTCCAGTCTGGCCTGGGGACGGTCAGGCTCTTCAAAATAATGCAGGAACTGTTTGGGCGCTGTGGGGAGATTCAGCTCTTGAGGCCGACCTTTAAAGTTTTTCCAAGCGTCCTTCATCTGCTCCATGGTTGGCTTATTCTTAAACGTGACAAAAGCGGCGGCAGTATGACCGTTGGACACAGGTACCCGCAGACACTGGGCAGTAATGGCAGGGGAGGGGGCATTGACAATCCTGCCGTTTTCCACCCGGCCCCAGACCTTCAGCGGCTCCTGCTCACTTTTTTCCTCCTCTCCGCCAATGTACGGGATAAGGTTATCCACCATGTCTGGCCAAGTCTCAAAGGTTTTGCCCGCCCCAGAGATGGCTTGGTAAGTACACACCAAGATCTTTTGAATGTCAAATTCCCGCAGCGGGGACAGAGCGGGAACATAGCTCTGGATGGAACAGTTGGACTTGACGGCAATAAAGCCTCTCTTTGTTCCAAGGCGTTTGCGCTGGTCGGCAATCACCTTGATATGCTCTGGATTGACTTCCGGAATGACCATGGGAACATCCGGCGTCCAGCGGTGGGCGGAATTGTTGGATACCACGGGACACTCGTGTTTGGCATAGGCCTCTTCCAATGCTTTGATTTCCTCTTTTTTCATATCGACAGCAGAAAAAACAAAATCTACCATGGATGCAATCTGTTCCACATCATCTTGGGCACTCATCAGGATCATGTCCTTAGCTTCGTCTGGAATGGGAACGTCCATGGCCCAACGTCCGGCCACAGCTTCCTCATACCGCTTGCCGGCGGACCGGGGACTGGCGGCAATCACAGTAAGTTGGAACCAAGGGTGACCTTGCATTAGGGTGACAAACCGCTGACCCACCATGCCGGTGCCTCCGATGACACCTACTTTAAATTTTTCCATTGTAAAGACCTCCTACTGCCTCTGCAAAAAACTGGGGCATATTAAATTGAGAATATAGTTGAAAAGAGGGCGCTTTTTGTACTATAATGGAGAACAGGCGTATAGATATAGTCAACAGATCAAATCAATATTTTGTCTATCATAACATCAACACGCTAAAGTGTCAATTCACTTGGATGCCCAATTTGGAGAAATGGAGTGCGACATGAAGAAGAAATTCGTGCAAACTGTATTTTTGAGCATGGCAGCAGTGTCGATGCTGACGATTGCGGCCTTGGCGGCCCCTCCCGTCGGTGTGCCATCTGCTGAGATAGGATATACCCGTCAGAACAGTGGATATGCCGGTGTAGGCGGTCAGCTGATGCGCCTCGGCATTTACTATGGGAGTAATGGGAAGAGTTCTGTTGACCTTACCACTGTGGTTGGAGACGGCTTCCTGCTGGGATATTATGATGTCAACCATAATTTTATGGTGCAGTCCAGTACAACGAGCCTCAACCTGACGGTGCAGGTCGATCCTGTCTCTGGTAATACCATTACAGTCTATGACCGAAGCACTGGAATGGCGCTGTATACATATTCCGGCGATGGAGAGGGCCTTGCGGTGGAGCCCTATTCTCTCTCTGGGCAGCAGACTATCGTTAAGTGCGGTTATCCCTACTATGGTGCGTTCCGGTTTGACCGGAAAACTGCTGGCAGCGGACAGATGACCATTGTCAATCTGGTGCGCCTAGATGACTATATCAAAGGTGTTGTCCCCTACGAAATGTCCGCTTCCTGGCCGATTGAAGCGTTGAAGGCACAAGCGGTTTGTGCCAGAAGCTATGCGCTGTCCCATATCAACAGCAGTCATCAGAGAAATTACAATTTTGACTTATGTGACACCACAGATTGCCAGGTCTACCAGGGAGTATACAAGAGCGGGACTTCGGATAAGGTCAACCGTGCGGTAGAGGAAACCAGCGGTGTGACGCTGACTTATAACGGTAAGTACTGTGATGCAGTTTACTCTTCCTCCAATGGCGGTGCCAGTGAGTCGGCTGCTAACGTCTGGGGCAGTGAGATTCCCTATCTGGTCGGGAAAGAGGACCCTTATGAGGCATATCTGGCCGATTCTATCCCCAATTATGAGTGGAGTTTTCAGTTTACCGGGGCAGAGCTGCAAACGCGCTTGATTTCCAAGGGCTATACCAAGTGCGGTGTCATCACCCAGGTCCAGACCACTACAAGCAATACCGGCAATGTGATCGCGCTCACCTTTACGGATGAATATGGGAAATCCTATTCCGTCTATCGGACCGAATGCCGTACGTTCCTGACCCTACGTTCCATGCGTTATTCCGTATCCAGCGATGGCGGGACCTCAGGCGGCTCTCTTTCGGTCAATGAGGGAGGTACGCTGGACATGACCGGGGGTCTTACGGTCATTGACGGGAATGGGAACCTTTCCACCATTGACGGCGGTTATCTGATCACCGCAGGCGGTGTGACAGAGATCGGCACCGCCTCCGCCTCCGGCACGGTATTCACCTTCACAGGCACGGGATGGGGGCATAATGTCGGTATGAGCCAGTATGGGGCTTACGCTATGGCAGAGCTGGGCTATACTTATGACCAGATTCTCCAATTCTATTATACAGGAGCTGTACTGGGATAATGTCAAAAACACATGATTTTTATTTTGATCTCCCCCCAGAGTTGATTGCCCAGACTCCGCTGGAACGCCGGGATTCCTCCCGATTGCTCACCTTGAACAAATTGACAGGGGAGACCCGGCACCTGCATTTCTTTGACCTGCCCAAGCTGCTTCGTCCCGGGGACTGCCTAGTGCTCAACGACAGCCGGGTGCTTCCCGCCCGTCTGCTGGGCCGCCGGGAGACAGGGGGGGCCTGCGAGGTGCTGCTGCTGATCGACCGGGGCGAGAAAGTGTGGGAGTGCCTGGTTCGTCCGGGCAAGAAGCTGCACACCGGCGCGAAGATAAGCTTTGGCGACGGCGCGCTCACCGCACAGGTGGTGGGCGAAGTGGAAGGCGGCAACCGCCTGGTCCGGTTCGACTACGAGGGTATTTTTCTGGAAACGTTGGAGCGCCTTGGGAAAATGCCCCTGCCGCCTTACATCAAGGAGGAGTTGGAGGACGGGGAACGGTATCAGACCGTCTATTCCAGGGTAACCGGATCTGCGGCCGCACCCACAGCCGGCCTGCATTTTACCAGGGAATTGCTGGAGCAGCTCCAGACAATGGGTGTAAAGCTTTGTTATGTAACACTTCATGTGGGCCTCGGAACCTTCCGCCCCGTCAAGGTGGAGGACTTAGAGGACCATGAGATGCACTCAGAATACTGCATCGTTCCCCAGGAAACTGCCGATATCATCAACCAGACCAAATCCGGCGGGGGACGGGTCATCTGTGTAGGCACCACTTCCTGCCGCACTGTTGAGAGCTGGGCGGCAGAGGACGGCCACATGGAGGCAAAGGCCGGATGGACCAATATTTTCATCTATCCTGGTTACCATTTCAAGGTGCTGGACGGGCTGATCACCAATTTCCACCTGCCAGAATCCACGTTGATTATGCTGGTGTCCGCCTTAGCGGGGCGGGAGCATGTGCTGGCCGCCTATGAGGAGGCAGTCCGGGAGCGGTACCGCTTCTTCTCCTTTGGCGACGCCATGTTCATCTCGTGAGGAGGCGGCGAAATGGAACGACTGACAGACCTGCCCAACATCGGCCCTGTTCTGGCGGGGAATCTAGAGCGGATCGGCGTAACAAGTCCGGACCAGCTTCGGGCGATTGGCGAGGCGGAAGCCTTTGTCAAGATCCGTGCCCAAGTAGATCCGGGGGCCTGCCTCCATCAGCTGGAGGCACTGGCAGGTGCCGTGGCGGGAGTAAGGAAATCTCAGCTATCTCCAGAGAAAAAGGCGGAGCTTAAGCGCTGGTATCAAACATTGCAGGGGAGACAATAGCGGATGTTTCAAGTGATAAAAACGGAGGAGAAAGCCCGAAGGGGAACGTTCACCTGCGCCCATGGCGTGGTTCAGACTCCAGTGTTCATGAATGTGGGCACCCAGGGGGCCATCAAAGGAGCTGTATCTGCCCATGACCTCCGGGAGATCGGCTGTCAGGTGGAGCTGTCCAATACGTATCACCTGCACCTGCGTCCGGGGGATGACGTGGTAAAGGCTATGGGTGGGCTGCACCGCTTCATGAGATGGGATGGCCCTATGCTCACGGACAGCGGAGGATTCCAGGTGTTTTCCCTGGCTGGATTGCGCAACATTACTGAGGAAGGGGTCACATTTGCCTCTCACATCGACGGACATAAGATTTTTATGGGTCCGGAAGAGTCCATGCGCATCCAGTCCAATCTGGGCAGCGATATTGCGATGGCTTTCGACGAGTGTATGGAGAATCCGGCGGAGTATGACTATGCCAAGCGCTCCTGTGAGCGCACCCTGCGTTGGCTGGAGCGGTGCAAGGCAGAGCATGACAGGCTGAACGCCTTACCAGATTGCGTCAATCCGAAGCAGATGCTGTTCGGCATTAACCAGGGCGCCACCTACCCAGATCTGCGCGTGTGGCATATGCAGGAGACGGCTAAAATCGACTGTGACGGCTATGCTATCGGCGGCTTGGCGGTGGGGGAGCCCACCGAAGTGATGTACCAGATCATCGAGGCGGTGGAGCCACATATGCCGGCAGATAAGCCCCGGTATCTCATGGGGGTGGGTACGCCTTCCAATATTATGGAGGGTGTGGCGCGAGGGATTGACTTCTTTGACTGCGTCATGCCGGCCCGAAATGCCCGCCACGGCAAGCTGTTCACCTGGAATGGCTGGATCAATATCAAAAATGAGCGGTATAAACTGGATCCGCTGCCCATCGATCCAGACTGCCAGTGCCCGGCGTGCCGGTCCTTTTCCCGTGCCTATCTGCGGCATCTGTTCGTGGCCGGGGAGATGCTGGCCATGCGTCTGGCGGTGCTGCACAACCTCTATTTTTATAACCAGTTGACCAAGCGGATCCGGGAGGCTCTGGATGCGGGCCGGTTCGCCGCGTTCCGGGCTGAGTATTCGGAACGGCTGGGACAGCGCGCGCCCTGAAAATCTTTTAAATTTGGGGTTGTACTTTTTTCAGGACTCCGCTATAATAGCCTTAATGCTTTTTGCAAGGCCCATGAAGCACATTACATTTCATTATTGGAGGAAGAATCAACTATGCCAGTTCTCACCAGTATCCTGCCCATTGCTGCGTCCGCTGGAGCCAGTGGAACCGCTTCGATGCTGCCCACCATTTTAATGGTAGTGGCCATGATTGCCATTTTCTACTTTTTGCTCATCCGTCCAGAGAACAAAAAGAAGAAGGCTGCCAATGAAATGCGCAACAGCCTTAAGCCTGGTGATGAGATCACCACTATCGGCGGTATCGTGGGCACCATCTGTGCGGTGAAGGAAGAGACCATTGTCATCGAAACCGGCGCGGACCGCGTGCGCATCGAGTTCACTAAGTGGGCCGTATCCAGTAAGGGCACCCAGGGAGCGCAGGATGCTGCTCCCGCTCCTGAGAAGAAGGAGAAGGACAAGGATAAAAAGGACAGCGGCGAGAAAGAAAAGTAAGCCGCCTTTTTCACGCATGACTGGCACCCCTTTCGCATAGGTTGTACCAAGACCTATGGAAAGGGGTGCTTTTGTGTGGTCAAAGGGGGAGAACACAGTGCCAATGTGGTGACCATGACGGTGGGGGCCCTTCTGGGCGGAGCGGTGTCTCTGGCGGTCACCCTTCTTTTACTGCTGGCTTGTTCTGCGGCGATCTCTGCCGGAATCCTCTCGGAGCAGCTGGAACTTCATATCACGATCGCTGCCTGCGTGGTAGGAGGATTCTGCGGCGGATGCCTGACCCGCCGCCGGTGGGGACATCATGCGCTTCCCGCGGGGTTGGCGGCAGGTTCGGTCTTTTTCCTGCTCCTGCTGTGTGTCAGCCTGATTTTCTTGGAAGACACTGATTTCAGCAGAGCCGGACTGGGCGTACTAGCTGGCTGCCTATGCGGGGGGGCCTTGGCTGGGCTGTTTACCGGAAGAAAAAAGAAGAAAAAGAAGAGAAGTTATTGAAATCCCTTTTCCCTTATGCTATAATGCAGACAAGAATCATGGAATGGAGGGAATATCCAATGACCCACATCAAGACGCTCAATGGCGCCACCTTGAAGCAGAGCGCCTCTTACGGTGGCTGTGGCGAGTGCCAGACCTCTTGCCAGTCTGCCTGCAAGACCTCCTGCACGGTCGCCAACCAGAAGTGTGAGCACAAGAAGTAATTAAACGGAACAAAGCACCGAAAGGGTGGGGCTGACCCACCCTTTTTCTGTGCGTCTGAAGGAGAAATACGAACTATGGTCCATACCTTTACGAGTCTGGGCGCCTATATTGCTGTGGACGTGAACAGCGGCGCCGTCCATGTGCTGGACAAAACAGCCTATGATCTGCTGTGCCTGCTGTCCGGTCCTATGGAGGAGATCTGTCCGGATGAGGTGGCTGCCCAGCTGCCCCAGTATGCCCGGGCAGAGGTTAACGGCGCCTGGGAAGAGCTGCTTGTGCTTCAAAAGCAGGGGCTTCTGTTTACTGATGACAACTATATCGACCCGTCCGCCGCTGCGCTAATGAAGCAGGACGCACCCATCAAGGCTCTGTGCCTGCATGTGTCCCACGACTGTAATCTGCGGTGCCAATACTGTTTTGCCTCTACAGGCGACTTCGGCACCGGGCACCGCATGACCATGGATGTGGAGACGGCAAAAAAGGCCATCGACTTTGTCATTCAGCGTTCCGGCTCCCGGCGCAACATTGAGGTGGATTTCTTCGGCGGAGAGCCTCTTATGGCCATGGATACCGTGAAAGCTACGGTAGACTATGCTCGGTCTTTGGAAGAAAAGCACGGAAAGAACTTCCGTTTCACGATTACCACCAACGGTGTGTTGCTCAATGAAGAAAACATTGCGTATATCAACCGGGAGATGTCCAATGCGGTTCTCTCTCTGGATGGCCGTCCAGAGGTCAATGATAAGATGCGCAAGACCATCTCCGGCACCGGCAGTTATGACGTGATTCTTCCAAAGTTCCAAAAGCTGGTGGAGGGCAGAGGAGATAAGGACTACTACCTTCGGGGTACCTTTACCCGCTATAACAGAGACTTTTCCGCCGATGTCATGCACATTGCGGATCAGGGCTTCCGAAACGTTTCTGTGGAACCCGTTGTGGGCAGCCCGGATTGCGACTACACCTTCCGGGAAGAGGATCTTCCTGGCATTCTGGCGGAATATGAAAAGCTGGCGGAGCAGCTCCTCCATCGTCCGGACGTCAACTTTTTCCACTTCAACGTGGATCTGTCCCAGGGGCCTTGTGTGATCAAGCGGCTTCGGGGCTGTGGGGCGGGCTGCGAATATGTGGCCATTACGCCGGAAGGAGATATTTATCCCTGTCATCAATTTGTGGGCAATGAAGAATATAAGTTGGGCAATCTCTATGAAGATACCTTTAATATGGATCTTTCCCACCGATTCGGCGAACTGAACGTCTATACCAGACCTGATTGCCAGCAATGCTGGGCCCGCTTTTATTGCAGCGGTGGATGCTCCGCTTCTAACCTGCTTGTCAACGGGGACATAAAAATTCCGAATCGCTTTGGTTGCGACATGCAGCGGAAACGGCTTGAATGCGCTATTGCGATGAAAGCTCATCAGGCAGGTATGGTGGAAGAAATGACGGAAATGGCTCAATAACAATATCTTGTTTTTTCGTTAAGACGGCCTACAGCATCTAGCTGTAGGCCGTCTTAACGGGTCTATAGTTTACATAATTCAATTTACATAAAAACGGGGCATAATCCACAAAAAGTGAAAACTTTCCGTTTTTCTCTTGCGCCCGCCTGAAAAGTGATTTATAGTATCTTCTGCGCACCTGCGTTTTCTTTCCACTTCACGCATAATCAGATGTCCCTGGGCATATTTTCCCTTGAGGTGATTGCAGTGGGGAAAAGGCTGGGAAAGTCTGCCTCCGGGCGGCTGAAAGCGGACGGGCTCATCCTGATCGCGGTGTTGTTCGCCTGCTTTATGGGCGCCGGCATTGCAGGATGTCTGGCCGTTTCCGCCGCAGGAACCGACGGGATCGACACGCTGTCGTCTTTCCTACAAGATTATTTGGCCCTAGTTGATGATGGATCTGCGGTGTCCCCAGGCATCTGGTCTGTGATATGGGAGCTATGCCGTTGGCCAGTGTTGGTTTTGTTGCTGGGATTTACCGCTCTTGGGGCGGTCGCAATCCCGGTCGTGTTCTGTGTGAGAGGTTTCTTGCTGTCTTATGCGTTGGCATCGTTTGTCCGTGTATTCGGTTCCACGGGAATCTTTGCCGCGTTTGCCGTGTTTGGAATGGCCGCTCTGGTGTCGGTCCCCGTGCTGTTTTGTATGGGGGCTTTCGCTTTCTCATCTTCCCTCCGGCTGGCCGCCGGGGTACTGGGAAACCGCCAGGCTGGACTTTTCCCGAGGGAGAAGCTTCTGGGTCTAATTCCCTGCGGTGTTCTATTATTGCTGGCAGTTTTTGTACAATGGTCTGTTATGCCTCAGCTGCTGTTGGCAGTATCCAAGCTGCTGACAGCAGCGTGAGAGGGGAGTGGAGTGTTTTGAATCATCTGTCTGGATATGAGGATTGGTTGAAATTTGAAAAAAAGGCGTCTGCCAATACGCTCAGTTCCTATCTGAGAGATGTCCGGCAGTTCTCTGCCTGGCTGGAAGGGCAGGATTTGGATGTATCCCAGGCGACTCAGGGAGATATTAAAAGCTATGTGAAATACCTCCGGGCCCGGGGAAAATCCGAAGCTACGGTGGTTCGTTCAGTAGCCTCCCTCAAGTCCTTCTACTCCTATCTGGTGGCCTGCCAAGTACTGTCTGTCAATCCTGCAAAAGGGTACACGCCCTCCAAAATCGAGCGAAAACTTCCTCAAATTCTCACCAGTAAGGAAGTAGACCTGTTTTTGGAGCAGCCGGATGGTTCGGATGCCAAGGGCTGCCGGGACAAGGCGATGTTAGAACTGCTGTACGCCACGGGCATCCGGGTCAGCGAGTTAATCGCCCTAGATGTCCAGGATGTGAATTTGGCAGTGGGTTTTATCCGCTGTGAAAGTCATGGAAAAGAGCGTATGATCCCGTTGTACAAGGCGGCAATTCGGGCGTTGGCAGCCTATATCAACGAGGTGCGGCCACAGTTGCTGGAGCGGCCGGAGGAATTGGCCCTGTTTGTCAATTTGTCTGGAGAGCGGATGAGTCGCCAGGGCTTTTGGAAAATCGTCAAGTATTATCAGGAAAAGGCGGGCATCGACAAGGACATTACCCCTCATACTCTCCGCCACTCTTTTGCCGCCCATTTGCTGGAAAACGGTGCGGATCTGAAATCCATCCAGGAAATGCTGGGACACGCCGATATTTCATCCACCCAAATCTATACTCAGCTGGTCAACCAAAAGCTGAAAGACGTGTATATTAAAGCTCACCCAAGAGCATAGGCCCTGCATGATACGGCGGACCGGCGAGAACGCCAGTCCGCCGTTTTTGCTTGCCTTTATGGCTGTGGTATGGTAAAATATTTTGATAAGCGGGGAGGAGATACAGGTGCTGATCCTTGGGATAGATCCCGGCTACGCCATCGTGGGGTTTGGCTTGGTGGAAAGCGCAGGCGGAAGCTGCCGTCTGAAGGCCTGCGGGGCAATCAACACACCAGCCGGAGTTCGCCTGTCCGCCCGGCTGTGGCGGATCGGTTCCGACCTGGAAGAACTGATTGGTCGGTTTCATCCGGATGCCATGGCCATTGAAGAGCTGTTCTTCAACCAGAACGTTACCACCGGAATTGGTGTGGCCCAAGCCAGAGGCGTCATTTTAATGACAGCGGAAAAGATGGGCCTGCCTATCTATGAGTACAACCCTTCCCAAGTAAAACAGGCTGTGGTGGGCTATGGAAAGGCGGAAAAGCGCCAGGTCATGGATATGACCAAACGCCTGTTGGGCTTATCTGCTGTTCCAAAGCCAGATGACGCTGCCGATGCAGTGGCAGTAGCCCTTTGCCACGCTCGCTCAGCCACCTCGCGGCTGCTGTGCCAGGCCCGGGTTATGAAAGAACAATACTGACTGCCAGGAGGCACTTATGTTTTACTATATTCAAGGTATAGTAGCCCATGTGGCACCCTATCTGGCAGTCCTTGACTGCAGCGGGGTGGGCTATGCCTGCAAGACCACCAATCACACGTTGGCGGCCCTCACCCGTGGCAAGAGCGCCAAGCTGTACACCCATCTCTATGTGAGGGAAGAAATTATGGAACTGTACGGCTTTATCTCGGAAAGTGAACTGAACTGCTTTGAAATGCTGATCGGCGTGTCTGGCGTGGGGCCCAAAGCCGCATTGGCCATTCTGTCCTCTAACACGCCGGAGGGGCTGGCGACGGCTATCGTATCTGGCAACGAAAAGGCGCTGACCTCCGCGCCAGGCATCGGGAAAAAGATCGCCCAGCGTATCATCCTGGAGCTGAAAGACAAGCTGGCCAAGGGTCAGCTTACCGTCTCAGGCGGAGAGGCTTTTGCCGGCGGTATGACCATCATTCCAGAGGACAAGACCAGCGAGGCTGCCGCTGCCCTGGCGGTGTTGGGGTACAGCCAGCAGGAAATCGGTATAGCCTTCAAAGGGCTTGATATGGAGGGACTTACGCTGGAGGAGATCATCAAGCAGGCTTTGAAGAAAATGGTAAAATAGCTTTTTGACAAGGAGCGGTAAGATATGCCTAAATACAACAGGCATTTTCACGGCGACCCAACCCAGGTGTTGGAGCGTCTGGATCAAGAAATACGCAAAAGCACCTATACCATCTCATTGGTGGAAGAAAGCCAAACGGAGTTGTCTGGCGTTTCCTGTGTGCTCCGGTTATATGAAGCGTATCGGATCGATGGCAGCCGGGCGGACATGACCATTGCCCTGATGACAGATGGGCACGAATTATGCCTTTCTGCCGTGGTGAACGGTGGCAAACGGGTGCGGACCTTCTTGTCTCCTGCACGAGCTGAGAGCTCTTTGCTGGAAATGGTCCAGAATACGATAGAACACTTTTCGTCGTGAACCAAACCGCATTGAGTAATGGGGCGTGAATCCATGGCAATTGATTTCTCCAATCAGGAATTTGAGACAGAAGTATTTGACCCCCTGGTCACCACTTCTCTCACGGCAGCGGACGAGGGGGAGTACTCCTTACGGCCAAAATCTCTGTCGGAGTACATCGGGCAGCAGAAGGCCAAGGGCAACTTGGAGGTATTCATTCAGGCCGCCAAAATGCGGGGAGAGCCCTTGGATCATGTGTTACTCCACGGACCTCCGGGGCTGGGTAAGACCACGCTCAGCGGCATTATCGCCAACGAGATGGGAGTCAATATCCGCATCACCTCCGGTCCGGCCATTGAAAAGCCGGGGGACTTGGCCGCCTTGTTGACAAACCTCCAAGAGAACGACATCCTATTTGTGGATGAGATCCACCGGCTCAACCGCTCGGTGGAAGAGATCCTCTATCCGGCGATGGAGGACTACGCTATCGACATCATCATCGGTAAGGGACCTTCGGCCAACTCCATCCGGCTGGATCTGCCCCGTTTCACCCTGATCGGGGCCACTACCCGGGCTGGGCAGTTGTCCGCCCCACTGCGGGACAGATTTGGAGTGACCCTTCGGCTGGAGCTGTATACCCCGGAGGAACTGGCTCTCATCATCACCCGCTCTGCGGGAATCCTGGATGTTCCCATTGAGCGGGACGGGGCGCTGGAGATCGCCCGGCGCAGCCGGGGCACTCCCCGCATCGCAAACCGGCTATTGCGGCGGGTGCGGGACTTTGCCCAGGTCACCGCTGGCGGAGTCATCACCCGCCATGTGGCGGACCGGGCCCTGCAGGCCCTGGAGATCGACCAACTGGGACTGGACAACATTGACCGGCGGATGCTCACCAGTATCATTGAGAACTATGCCGGAGGTCCAGTGGGGCTGGACACCTTGGCCGCCACCATCAACGAGGAGTCCGTCACCTTGGAGGACGTGTACGAGCCTTATCTCATGCAGTTGGGGTTTCTCACCCGGACTCCCCGGGGCCGGTGTGCCACTCGGAAGGCCTATGAGCATTTGGGACTTCCGTTGTCTGGAGGAGCGGAAATGGAACAGCTGACCTTGTGAGGCAAGCGTGAAAAAGAACAAAAAAGATATCCTGGCCGCCATTTTGGGCGTTGTAGTCACTGCGGCTGTCGTCCTGGCTGTGGTCGCAGTGATCATCCTGATCGACGCGGGATTGTTGTGCCTGCTGGGTGTGCGCAGCGCTTCCTTTGGACATCTGGTGGGCTACGTGTTGCTGGCGTCAGTGGTCGGGTTGCCGCTAGAGCTGTTCACCAATGGTTTGGCCGGCGCCCTGTTTCGGTTGGGCTGGGCCAGCCGCAGAATGGCAAATCTGCTGTACATTCCGCTGGATACGCTGTGCTCCGCCCTTGCGTTTTGGGGAACGGATCTTCTGTTGGATCAGGTAGAGGCAAACGGCTTTGCAATCCTGATTGTCGCTCTGGTGTCCGCAGTCTTTTCCCAGCCCATCGAGAAGGTGAAGCAGAACAGTGAAAAGCGAACGGGGAAGGACGACGGCGGACCGAATGAATAGTCAGGTGCGATTGGGCAATGACATAAGCTGGGCACGATGCCCGTAGAAACATCAAAAACGAGGTGTATTCAAATATGGGTAAACTCTTTGGGACAGATGGAATCCGGGGCGTAGTCAATGATGGATTGGATGCAATTTTGGCATACAAAGTAGGATTGGCCGCCGCTGTGGTCCTAGCGGATGGAAAGGCGGAAGGGGAACGGCCTCTGGTCACCATCGGGAAAGACACCCGTATCTCTGGTGACCTGCTCAAAGGCGCGCTGATTGCCGGTCTGTGCACTGCCGGGGCAGATGTGCTAGACCTGGGTACCTTGCCTACACCCGGAGTGGCATGGGTGACAGTGGACGAGAAAGCGGATGCCGGCATTGTCATCTCCGCATCCCATAACCCCTTTGAGCACAATGGAATCAAAATCTTTAATGGGCAGGGCTTTAAGCTGTCCGACGCCCTGGAGGAGAAGATAGAAGAGATGGTCCTCTCTGACGGAGAGAATATTCCCATAAAGACCGGAGAGCATATTGGAAAGGTCAGTTATGTGGCTGATAAGGCCTCAGAGGACTATATCGACCATTTGGAGAGTAGTATCCATGAGGATCTCCATGGACTGCGCATCTTGGTGGACTGCGCCAACGGCGCGGCTTACGCCACCGCCGGCCGCTTGTTTGACCGCTTTCCTAAGCTGATGACCGATATTATCAATGCCGACCCCGATGGGGTGAACATCAACGACAAATGCGGCTCCACCCACATGGATGCTTTGGCCGCCATGGTGACCGCCGGCGGATACGACTTGGGCATTGCTTTTGACGGAGACGCGGACCGCTGCCTGGCTGTGGACGAGAAGGGCCGGGAGATCGACGGCGATCAGGTGATGGCGCTGTGCGGCCTGTCCCTCAAGGAGCAGGGGCGGTTGTTTGGAAACACAGTAGTAGCGACTGTCATGTCCAATATTGGCCTGCATAAATTTGTCAAAGAGAATGGAATATCTCTGGAGTGTACCAGCGTGGGGGATCGGAACGTGCTGGAACGGATGCTGGAAAAGGGATATGTCATCGGCGGTGAGCAGTCGGGGCACATGATCTTCCTGGAGTACGCCACCACAGGGGACGGCCAACTCACAGCGCTTCAGATACTCGCCCTGCTCCAGAGAAGCGGGAAAAAGGCATCTGAGCTCTTTGGAAGCTGCGCCCGCTATCCGCAGGTGCTCATCAACATCCCGGTTTCCGGCGGAAACGCAGCAAAGGATGCCATCATGGCTGCCGATTGGCTGCGGGATGCGGTGGCCCAGCAGGAAGCCATCCTTGGGGAAAGCGGACGCATACTGGTCCGTCCATCGGGGACAGAGGCCCTGATCCGCGTGATGGTGGAGGCACAGGAAGAGGAAACCGCCCACTCCTGCGCTCAAATTCTGGCTGACCGGATAAAATGCCAGGAAAACAGCGTTTAAGTACAAAAAAATTTGTATAAACTATTGACATTTCACAGGAGTCTGGATTATACTTACAGAGTAAATTGTATGGAATCGACAACACACGACAAAGCCCAATACAGCGACGAGACTCTTTGCACTTTAGCCGCATCAGGCGACCGTATCGCAGAGGAGGTTTTGGTCCTGCGGTACAATCGTCTGGTGCGTATCTGTGCCCGTCCCTTTTTTCTCACAGGTGGAGACAGCGACGATCTGATTCAGGAGGCAATGATCGGCCTGCTGAAAGCAATACGGGAATTTGACCCAGAGCGGGATGTCTCCTTTCGAACCTTTGCTGAGGTATGCATCCGAAATCGAATCCGCTCTGTGGTGATGGCTGCTGTCCGGGATAAGCATGCTCCTTTGAACAACAGCCTGCCGATGGAAGCCGTGCCAGATGTAACATTTAGTCCGGAAGACAGTCTGCTGGACCGGGAGGCGGACAATGAACGCCTGTACCAGTTGAAGCGGCAGCTGTCTCCTTTGGAGCAACATATTTTGTCCCTGTATCTTTCTGGCCTCACCTACGGCGAAATTGGCGCAGAACTTAACAGGCCCGTGAAGTCGATAGACAATGCGATTCAGCGCATTCGGCGCAAGGTCGCACCATAAAAATGGCGTTATCAGCGAAAGCTGACGCAAATATTATACTGTGCCCCAGCATGATCGGGTTTCTTCCGGGCCTGGGCAAGTCAAAAGAGAGGGTATTTCCATGTACGAAGACAAGACTTTAGTGTGCAAAGAGTGTGGCCAGGAGTTCGTGTTCACCGCTGGTGAGCAGGAATTCTACGCAGAGCGCGGCTTCCAGAATGAGCCTCAGCGCTGCAAGTCCTGCCGCGACGCCCGCAAGGCTGCTGCCCGTGGCCCCCGTGAGTATTTTACCGCTACCTGCGCTGCCTGCGGTGGTGAGGCTCGGGTTCCCTTTGAGCCTAAGTCTGACCGTCCTGTGTATTGCAGTGAGTGCTTCGCCAAGATGCGCGGCGAGGGCTGAACCTTAAAAGACAGGGAAACCGGCACAGCCAATGGCTGTGCCGGTTCTTTTTTGATGCGGGACAACTAGTAAGCTCACCCGGAATAACTGATTTCCGCGGTTTTACATCCCAAGGCATTTTTTATGCTTTCCCTTGTCCTGTGTGAGAAACCATGATATAATACCGGACAGATGGAAACGTAAAAAACGCTGGATTTCAGCGCAGAGAGGTCGTGTTTCAAGGTGAACAAACCAATTTATGAAAGCCCGCTGTCATCCCGCTATGCCAGCGATGAGATGCAGTATATTTTCTCTCCGGATAAAAAGTTCTCCACCTGGCGGCGCCTGTGGGTGGCCCTGGCCCGGGCTGAGATGGAGCTGGGCCTGCCAGTGACTCAGGAGCAGATCAATGAGATGGAGGCCCATCTCACGGATATTGATTATGAGCTGGCGGCGCAAAAGGAGCAGGAGCTGCGCCACGATGTGATGGCCCATATTCATACCTTTGGCACGGTCTGCCCCAAGGCTATGCCGATCATTCACTTGGGGGCCACCAGCTGCTATGTGGGAGATAACACCGATGTCATCATTATGCGGGAAGGGCTGTATTTGATCCGGGATAAGCTGGTTCGGGTGTTGGCCCGCTTGGCCAAGTTTGCGGAAGCATATAAGGCACTGCCTACTTTGGGCTTTACCCATTTCCAGGCTGCCCAGCTGGTGACAGTCGGCAAGCGGGCCACCCTGTGGATGAATGAGCTGCTTATGGATCTACACGAGGTGGAGTACCGTATTGATACCCTGAAGCTGCTGGGCTGTAAGGGAACCACTGGCACTCAGGCTTCTTTCCTGGAGCTGTTCGAGGGTGATCATGAAAAGTGCAAGGACCTGGACCGTCGCATTGCCCGGGAGATGGGCTTTGCGGATACCGTCCCTGTCTCCGGTCAGACTTACTCCCGGAAAGTGGACTCGGCTATTTTGAATACGTTGTCCGGTATCGCCCAGTCGGCCAGCAAATTCGCCAACGACATGCGCCTGCTGTGCCACTTGAAAGAGGTGGAAGAGCCCTTTGAGAGCAAGCAGATCGGTTCGTCCGCCATGCCCTATAAGCGTAACCCCATGCGCTGTGAGCGCATTTGCGCCCTGGCGCGGTATGTAATGGCAGACGCTGTGAATCCGGCGGTGACCGCCGCTACCCAATGGTTTGAACGAACCCTGGACGACTCTGCCAACAAGCGCATCTCCGTGCCCGAGGCGTTCCTGGCCGTGGATGCAATCCTGAACATCTACGAAAATGTGGCTTCCGGCCTAGTGGTCCATGAGAAGGTCATTGAAAAGCATGTTCTGGAAGAACTGCCCTTCATGGCCAGCGAGAACATTATGATGGACGCAGTAAAGCGGGGCGGCAACCGGCAGGAGCTTCACGAGCGTATCCGCCAGCACTCGCTGGAGGCTGGTAAAAATGTGAAGGATCGTGGCTTGAACAACAACCTGATTGATTTAATTGCAGAGGATCCCATGTTCGGATTGACCCGGGAGGAACTGACCGCTCATTTGGAGCCGTCCCGTTATATCGGTCGCTGTCCGGAGCAGGTGAGCGACTTCCTGTCCAGAGATGTGCAGCCGGTCCTGGAACGGTATGCCAGCGCGCTCACCGGCGGCCACAGTGAATTGAAGGTCTGAATGCCTGCTGGAAGCGGGTGAAATATGTGTTTTGGGAGGTTGGAACATGGATAAGCCAATTCGCCGCATTGGCGTATTCACCAGTGGTGGTGATGCTCCAGGGATGAATGCCGCTATCCGAGCTGTGGTCCGGACTGCTCTGCATATGGGAATTGAGTGCATTGGAATCCGACGTGGCTACCACGGGCTCATCAATGGAGACTTTATACCGCTGACTTTTGAAAGCGTCAGTGGACTGTCTCGCCGGGGTGGGACAATGCTCTACTCCGCCCGCAGTGAGGACTTCAAGGCTAAGCTGGGGCAGGAAAAAGCCATGGCAACCTGCAAGCTACTGGGGTTGGACGCCCTGGTAGGCATCGGGGGCGACGGTACCTTTCGGGGCCTGCTGGCCCTGGCCCAACAGGGAATCTCGGTCATTGGGATTCCCGGCACGATTGACAATGACATCGCCTGCTCTACCTATACCATTGGCTATGATACTGCCTGCAATACCGCTCTGGAGTGTATCGATAAGCTCCGTGATACCATGCAGTCCCATGAGCGTTGTTCTGTGGTGGAGGTCATGGGTCGCCATGCTGGCCACCTGGCGCTGAATGTGGGGGTGGCTTGCGGAGCCACAGCCGTCGTGGTGCCAGAAAAAGAACTCGATTATGAACAGGATCTCATGGAACCGATCCGAAGATCCAGGTTGGGCGGCCGAACTCACTTCATGGTGATCGTGGCTGAGGGAGTCCCAGGCGGAGCCTATGGCGTGGCAAAAAAGATCAATGAATCCACTGCATTGGACACACGTGTGACGATTTTAGGCCACGTTCAGCGCGGGGGCGCTCCCACCTCGGAAGACCGGGTTGCAGCTACATATATGGGATATGAGGCGGTTCGTCTGCTCTCAGAGGGAAAGACCTGCCGTGTAGTGGCTATGAACGGTGATAAATACGTTGATTATGACATTACCGAAGCCCTGTCTATGACCAAGGGCCTGGATGAGCAAACCTATACCGTCATGCGGGCTCTGACCGGCGTATCTTGACTTAAAATCAAGAAGGGAAAGACCGCTGTCCTGTTTAGGACAGCGGTCTTTCCCTATTAAGCAGATCCCAAAGTCAAATTTCTCACTTGTCAAAAGCAGGGTTATAGAGGTATACATTCTTTCGATCCATTTTTTCTTTGGCTAGCTCCACTGCCTCGCCAAACCGCTGGAAGTGTACGACCTCCCGCTCCCGCAGAAAGCGAATAACATCGTTAACGTCTGGATCGTCAGACAGGCGGAGAATATTGTCATAGGTGACCCGTGCCTTTTGCTCTGCGGCCATATCCTCTGTTAAGTCACAGATGACATCGCCCTTAACAGCCATGGAGGCCGCGTTGTAGGGCCATCCGGAAGCTGCGGTCGGATAAACACCGGTGGTATGGTCCACAAAGTAGGCGTCAAAGCCTGCCTGACGGATCTGTTCATCATTGAGTTTGCGGGTAAGCTGGTGGATGATGGCTCCAATCATCTCCAGATGCCCCAGCTCTTCGGTTCCGATGTCGGTGAGCAGCCCTTTCAGCTCGGGATAAGGCATGGCATACCGCTGGCTAAGATAGCGCAACGAGGCGCCCAACTCTCCATCGGGCCCGCCATATTGGGAAATAATTACAGAGGCCAGCTTCGGATTCGTGTTTCTGATCCGTACCGGATATTGTAGCTTTTTCTGATATACGAACATTATTTCTTCCCTCCATCCTTGCTGTACTCCCAGGGCCAGGGATCATTAAGCCAAGTGGTGTAAGCTCCGGCTTTGGCCGCATCAGTCTGGAATAGTGGGCCATACATAGCCGTATAACGGGCCCGGCCTTCCTCCGCCAGGCGGACATACTGCTGGAAGAGAGAAAATGCCTCTGTGTCATCCTGATGAGTGTCTAGATAAAGGCCCAACTCTGTAATGACAAACTCCAATGCCTGGATTTCTGCTGCGGCGCTGTTGGCAGGGGAGGCCGCGTCTACCTTAACATGGAAGGGAAGATTCAGGCCGGGGAATAGGGTCCCATTGGCCAGAGCATCCATCTGAGAATATTTTTTGCTGCCTTGCTGCTGAAAAGGCACATAAGGCACAGCAAGGGGCGCGCAAGAGGGAAGTGTCCCGCATGCGTCGTCACAAGGGCGGACCACGCCGCCTGGATTAGTCTCCAAGTTGATTCCTCCTCAGGAAGATATTTTGACAATTCCTGTCGAGCTATTCTATGTTCCTTGCTTCTCGGCGGTGAGCGGAGCAGGGAGGGGACGCTTGTGCTTTGGGAAAAGCTGTGTTAAAATAATTGTGCCTCTCATATGGTTTTGGGGGAGGTGCAACTGGATGAAGCGAGTTTTTCTAATCCTGTTTGCTGGTTTGCTTTGTCTATCAATTCCGCTACTGGTGGTATTGGGGGTCAAACGCGCCAGACAGCCTAGGCAAGTATTTGATTCAGTGGCTTATCAGAACCGGATTTTGGTGTTGGATGCCGGACATGGCGGTGAGGATGGCGGCGCAGTTTCTGCTGCGGGGGATAAGGAAAGTGACATCAATCTCGCCATTGTCCTCCGGTTGGAGCAAATCATGGGATTGTATGGGGTACCTGTAGTGCTCACCCGCAGCGATGACCGTTCAATCCATGACCAGGACGCTGCGACTCTGCGTGAGAAAAAAGTTTCTGACTTAAAAAATCGGCTGGCCTTAGTATCAGAGCTGAACAATGCGGTTCTACTCAGTGTTCATCAAAATTCTTACACCGATTCACGCTATTCTGGAGCACAGGTCTTTTATGCCTCATCTGAGGAAAGCAAGCAGTGGGCGGAGCACACTCAGGGGCTATTGCGCTCGGTTCTGGACGAGTCAAACGACAGAAGCGCCAAAGAGATTCCGGACACGGTATATTTGATGAACCATGTGTCTTGTCCAGCCATCTTGGTGGAATGCGGCTTTATGAGCAATGGAGAGGAGGTCTCTCTCCTTTTGACTCATGGGTATCAAACGAAAATTGCCACGGCTTTGGCCGTGGCCTGTGTACAATATCTCCGGCAATAACCGGAGGCAGGAGAGGTGCCAGATGGCAAAGAAAACGCTGTTTTACTGTACAGAGTGTGGAAACGAAACCCTGCGGTGGCAGGGGAGGTGTTCCGCGTGCGGAGCTTGGAATACCATCGTGGAACAGCCTGTTCAGGATGAGAAAAAACGGGGTCCGGGACGGCCATCTCCCGTCCATTCCACCAAGCCTCAGCCTCTAACCCAAGTGGAAACCACTGATGAGCTCCGATTCCTCACTGGGATGGGAGAACTGGACCGAGTTTTGGGGGGTGGAGCAGTACGTGGCTCTCTGGTGCTGGTAGGAGGTGCACCTGGTATCGGAAAGTCCACCCTGATGCTCCAGATCTGCGATAACCTATGCCAGTCTTTTTCGGTTCTTTATGTATCTGGTGAGGAATCGGAGCGGCAGATTAAGCTGCGAGCTGAACGCTTGGGGGTTAGGGGGGAGAGTCTATACCTCTATTCTCAGACAAGCTTGGATAACATTATAGAGTCAGTAAACGAGCTTAGTCCAGACATCTTGATCGTCGATTCCATCCAGACGCTGTATAACGGAGAAAATACATCTCCGCCGGGGAGCGTCGCCCAG
Organism: uncultured Eubacteriales bacterium; assembly: GCA_900549885.1. GTDB lineage: Bacteria > Bacillota > Clostridia > Oscillospirales > Oscillospiraceae > Enterenecus. Next base: position 64,008 of record URQA01000001.1, read on the forward strand.
GTCAAGGACTGCACTATGTCTCTGATGCAGTTGGCAAAAGGGCAGGGGATTACCATTTTTGTCATCGGCCATGTGAATAAAGAAGGCTCCATTGCCGGGCCGAAGGTTCTAGAGCATATGGTGGATTGTGTGCTCTATTTTGAGGGAGAGCAGCATAACAGCTACCGGATCCTACGGGCAGCCAAGAACCGCTTTGGCGCCACCAATGAGATCGGGGTATTCGAAATGGCGGACAATGGGCTGGATGAGGTGCCAAACCCCTCCGAGGCACTGCTGTCCGGCAGGCCCACGGATACCCCCGGCACCTGTGTCACCTGTGTCATGGAGGGGAACCGCCCCGTGCTGGCTGAGGTCCAAGCGTTGATGACCGCATCAGGCTATGGCAATCCTCGGCGGTCCAGCAACGGATTCGACTATAATCGCGCCATGATGCTGTTGGCCGTTCTGGAAAAGCGGGGCGGCCTGATGCTGTCCAACTGCGACGCCTACATCAATGTCATCGGCGGGTTATTTTTGGGGGGAGCCGGCGGCGGACCTAGCCATGATGATCGCGCTGGCCTCCAGCTTCCGGGATAAAGCGGTCCCGGCTGACCTTGTCGCAGTGGGGGAGGTTGGGTTGACCGGAGAACTGCGCCCAGTGAACGCACTGGGACAGCGGTTATCCGAGATCCGCCGGCTGGGCTTCACCAAATGCCTGGTCCCATACCGGACTACAGGGCGTCTGCCGGAGCTACCTGGACTGGAACTGATTCGGGTCAAAAATATCCGCCAGGCTCTGGCGGTTCTTGTTTAACTGTGCTTTGAAGCCTCGGAGTAAAATCGACACAATAATCGTTCGGCGTCGCTTTTTGATTTTTCCCAGTGGATTCCAGAGTGCAATAGCCGTCGTTTTGATAGATACAGTTTTGCGTGCATCGGATCAGGCTCATAGAAATTCCTCCTATAGAAAATTGAATTTGGAGGGTAAGATAGTTATTCCTAGTGTAATCGAAAGCGCGTCGGATTATGCTTTATCCTCAGGTATGAGAATTACTTTCATCGGAACTTCACAGGGGAAAGTCAAAAGGAGGAAAGGAGGAGACGGGAAAAACCAGTTAGATTGGTCGGTATGTGAAGGCAGTTTCTCAACTCAACAAAATAAAAATTTTGTTGAGTTGAAGGGGGGCTTTGATACCAGACGATCTGAACATCCGTTTTTCCGGTACTTATGACTGATTATCGCATTGAAGCTCCCGCCATCATTCGGGACTTTTTAACTTATCACGAAACCATCCAGGGTCATTCTCAGAAAACTGTGGACGAGTATTACCTGGATCTCCGAAATTTCTTTCGCTATATTAAATTGGAAAAAGGCTGTGTCCCACGTTCCACTGAATTGGACGATATTTCAATTGAGGATGTAAATCTGGAGCTTATTCGTTCTGTGCGGCTGAGCGATATCTATGCCTATATGAGTTTTCTCAGTCGGGACCGCGTCCGCAATGCCAGACGTCCGGATTCCGGACATGGATTGCAGGCGTCCACCAGGGCCAGAAAAGTTGCCACTATCCGCTCCTTTTACAAATACCTCACCAACAAGGCCAAGCTGCTGGAGGAAAACCCCATGCAGGACTTGGATTCCCCCAGGCAGCGCCAATCACTTCCCCGCTATCTCACTCTGGAAGAAAGCATCCAGCTTCTGGAAAGTGTGGATGGGGAAAATGCGGAGCGGGATTTCTGCATCCTCACGCTGTTTTTGAACTGCGGCCTGCGGATCTCCGAGTTGTGCGGGCTCAATCTCACTGACGTCCGGGAGGACCGTCTGCGGGTATTGGGCAAAGGAAATAAAGAGCGGATAATTTACCTTAATGCAGCCTGTCAGGCGGCGATTCAGGATTGGCTGTCTGTCCGCTCCCGCTCCAGCGCGGCAGATCCCTATGCTCTGTTTATCACTCGAAAGCACACAAGAGTTACGAAGGACGGCATCCACTACATGATCAAAAAACGCCTAACCGCTGCCGGGTTGGACAGCAGTAAATATTCCGCCCACAAACTCCGGCATACTGCTGCCACTCTGATGCTCCAAAATGGCGTGGATGTGCGCACCCTTCAGGAAGTGTTGGGGCATGAGCACCTGAATACTACCCAAATCTATACCCATGTCAACAGCGAATCCATGAAATCTGCCGCCCAAGCCAATCCGCTGGGGACGGTTAAGCGCCGGGGCCGGCCGAAAAAAAAGCCCAAGGAATCAGCAACTGAAAACTAAAGTACAGCCAGGGGCTGACTGCACGGCTTATAAGCCCGGTCAGTCCCTGGCTATTGAAATGCAAATATATTCTCTCCATGGCCGCTGTCAGACCGTCAGCCTTCTTCCTGAAAAATACCTAAAATATGTAGAAAACGCATCTCTTCTACATTTTCATAGGTATCGAGGGGCCGATTATCTACATCATTAGAATGGGCGGCCACCAGAATATTGTTCAGACTGGGTGGGAAACCCACGCTGACCACTACAGGTGTATGGGCAAATACATCCCCGCTTTCTGTAAAACGCAGCTGGACAAAATCCCCAGGTCGGATAAAATTAGGCGTGGTACTCATTCCCCAGGGCCCTACGGACAACTCACTTCGGGTCATGAAGTTCCAAAAATAGGGCACGCCGGCCCAGGCGGGAGCCCGATCCTCCGGGCTGATGTAATACCAACCGAACTCCGGCGTGAAGTTCATTACCCCTCCCCCTGCATACAGGCATTGAGAGGCAAAATTAGTACAGTCTCCGCCGATTTGGCTGAAATCGTAGAATTCCGGATTCCGACCAAAAGCCCACTGATGAGCATATTCCACCGCCGCGCTACGGTTATAAGGTAGCAGGAGCATAGCATCCCTCCTTTTTCCACATCCTATGCAAAATCGGTTTGTCACGTGTCAGATTGCCTAAGGTTCAAGATTTCTTTTTGTCTGTTTTTCCTTGTGAAAGATGGGGGTTACCCTTGCTTTTTTTCAGTGATACTGATAAAATCTTAACGTAAATTTTTAGGAACAGGAGTTGGTAAGTATGCCACTGGTTACTACTACCGAAATGTTCAAGAAAGCCTACGATGGCGGCTACGCCATCGGCGCCTTCAACGTCAACAACATGGAAATCGTTCAGGGAATTACGGAGGCCGCTAAAGAGGTCAATGCCCCTTTGATTCTCCAAGTCTCCAAGGGCGCCCGGGCCTATGCCAACCACACCTATCTGATGAAGCTGGTGGAGGCCGCCATCATTGAGACTGGTCTGCCCATCTGCCTCCATTTGGATCACGGCGATACCTTTGAGCTGTGCAAAAGCTGTATTGACGGCGGCTTTACTTCCGTCATGATCGATGCATCTTCCAAGCCCTTTGAGGAAAACATTGCCATCACCAAGCAGGTGGTGGAGTACGCCCATGACCACGGCGTTGTGGTCGAGGCCGAGTTGGGTGCTCTAGCCGGCGTGGAGGACGAGGTCAATGTATCTGCCGAGGACTCCCACTACACCCGCCCCGAGGAGGTGGAGGAGTTCGTGTCCAAGACCGGCTGCGACTCCCTGGCCATTGCCATCGGCACTAGTCACGGCGCATACAAATTCACCGCCGCCCAGTGCACCCGTAACGAGAAGGGCGAGTTGGTCCCCCCTCCCCTACGCTTCGATATCCTGGACGAGGTAGTCAAGCGCCTGCCCGGCTTCCCCATTGTTCTTCACGGTTCCTCCTCTGTGCCCCAGGAGTATGTGAAGATGATCAACGAAAACGGCGGCAAGATGCCCGACGCTGTCGGGATTCCTGAGGAGCAGTTGCGCCAGGCCGCCCGAGGCGCGGTATGTAAAATCAATATCGACTCCGATCTGCGTCTGGCTATGACTGGCACCATCCGCCAGTTCTTTGCCGAGCACCCTGAAAAGTTTGATCCCCGGGAGTACCTCAAGCCCGCCCGGGCCAACATCAAGGAGCTGGTTAAGCACAAGCTTATCAACGTGCTGGGCTGTGACGGCAAGGCCTGATTTTCCCTCTGCATCAAGAAGGATGTATCCCACGATTTCCGCTGGCGCAGGTCTGCTGCGCCAGCGGAAACGTGTGTCTTTTTATAAAAACTCAATTTTACAGTAAGGAGAAATTCAGAAATGTCTCAATTGAAAGGCGCCTGCATCATCGGCCAGTCCGGCGGCCCCACCTCCGTGATCAACGCCAGTGCTTATGGCGTAATCCGCACCGCGCTGGATAATCCTGACATCACTGCAGTCTATGGCGCGGCCCATGGCATCAAGGGCGTTTTAAATGACCAGCTCTATGATATGGGTCAGGAGGATGCCAAGGAGCTGGAACTGCTGTTGAATACCCCTTCTTCTGAACTGGGTTCCTGCCGCTATAAGATCGCTGATCCCGATGTGGATGACACCGATTACAAACGGATCTTGGAGATCTTCAAGAAGTATGATGTGCGCTACTTCTTCTACAACGGCGGCAATGACTCCATGGATACCTGCAACAAGATCTCCAAGTATATGCAGAAGGTGGGCTATGAGTGCCGCATCATGGGCGTACCCAAAACCATTGACAACGACCTGTTCGGCACTGACCACTGCCCCGGCTTCGCCTCCGCAGCCAAGTATATCGCCACCTCCTGCGTCGAGGTCTACAAAGACGCCCGGGTCTATGACACTGGGATGGTGACCATTATTGAGATCATGGGCCGCCATGCCGGCTGGCTGGCCGCCTCCGCCGCTCTGGCCGGAGTGGTGGGCTGCGCTCCAGACTTGGTCTACCTGCCCGAAGTGGATTTTGACATGGAGCAATTCCTGAAGGATGTCACTGAGATCTACAATCGCGAGGGCAACTGCATCGTGGCCGTGTCTGAGGGCATCCACTACGCCGATGGCTCCTTTGTCTCAGAGGCCAAGACCTCTGCCACCGATGGCTTCGGCCATGCCCAGCTGGGCGGTCTGGCTGCCCTGCTGGCCAATATCGTCAAGGAAAAGACCGGCGCCAAGGTGCGCGGAATTGAGTTATCCCTGCTCCAGCGCTGCGGAGCCCATCTGGCCTCTCAAAGGGACATCGAGGAATCTTTCCTGGCTGGCAAAACCGCTGTGGAGGCCGCTGTGTCTGGTGAGACGGACAAGATGGTGGGCTTTGAGTGTACCCGTGAGAACGGTCAGTATACCTGCAAAACCAAACTGTTTGACCTGTCTTCTGTGGCCAACTTCGAGAAGAAGGTGCCCCTGGAGTGGATCAACGAGTCCGGCAACGGCGTGACCCAAGGGTTCATTGATTACGCCCTGCCCCTGATTCAAGGAGAAAATCACCGGGTCTTGGAGAATGGCCTTCCCCGCTTTGCTAAACTGAAAAAGGTGCTGGCAAAGTAAGGTGGTGTGGACATGAAGCAGGCGAAAGCAAAAGCGAATGTACTTTGGATCATCGTCCTTGACATACTGGCAGGCTCTTTTCTACCAAGGCCCTGGAACATTGTCGTCACCTGCGTTTTGCTGATCCCCTGCATCCTATATTTGATCGCCCATATCGTCAAATATGGGAACAAATGGTGATATAAAAAACTCCTGGCTTGTGCAAGCCAGGAGTTTTTTTCACTTCTTATTGATCAGTTGGCGGAATCGATCTTCTGTAAAGTCCTGATCGCCGCCCTCTCCGATCAGAGCGAGAAATTGATCTTCAGACAGGACAGGGACCCCAAGCTCCTGAGCCTTGCGCAGCTTGGAGCCGGCGGCCTCCCCTGCCACCACGCAGGTGGTCTTTTTGGATACGGAGCCGGACACCTTGGCTCCTTGGGCCTCCAGCTTCTCCCCAGCCTCTTTTCGGGAGTAAGAGGACAACTCCCCGGTGAGCACAAAGGTCAGCCCAGCCAACCGATCCCCTGCAGGGGCTGCTAGGCTGGTCATGTTGACCCCAGCCTCCCGGAGTACGGAGATGAGGTGCTGGCTCTGGGGGGCGGCAAACCACTGCGTCAGGTTATGGGCTGTGATAGCGCCGATGTCGTCGATGGCGGTAAGCTCATCCTCTGTGGCGGCGGCCAAGGCATCCAAAGAGCCAAATGTTTCGGCCAAGATCTTCCCCGCCTTCTGTCCCACCTGCCGGATGCCAAAGGCGAACAGCAAACGGGACAGGTCGTTGCTCTTGGACCGCTCAATGGCAGCAAGCAGATTTTCTGCCGATTTAGCCCCCATCCGGTCCAACTGGGCCACCTGCTCTGCGTCCAAATGATACAGGTCACCGGGGGTTCGGACCATTCCCGCATCCACCAGGGATTTGACCACCGCAGGGCCCAACCCCTCAATATCCATGGCATCCCGGCTAGCAAAATGGGTCAGGGTACGCAACAGCTGAGCGGGACATTCCGCCCCGGTACAGCGGATATGCGCTCCGTCCTCATCCCGGACCACAGGGGCCCCGCACACCGGGCAGACTGTGGGGAACTGATAGGGCTGGGTCCCCTCCGGCCGCTTGCCCAGCACCACAGAGACAATCTCCGGGATGATCTCCCCCGCTTTTTGGACCAGTACCGTGTCCCCTACCCGAATGTCCTTTTCTGTGATATAGTCCTGGTTGTGCAGGGTGGCGTTGGTCACAGTGGTCCCAGCCAAGCGTACCGGGCTGACCACCGCCTTTGGGGTAAGCACCCCAGTGCGGCCTACCTGCACTACGATCTGCTCCACTACGCTCTCCTTCTGCTCTGGAGGATACTTGTAGGCGGCGGCCCAGCGGGGAAACTTCGCTGTTTCTCCAAGAGCCTCACGTGCTGTGAGGTTATTTAACTTTACAACTGCACCGTCGATATCAAAAGGATATTGCTCCCGTGCGTCTCCAAGCTGCGCAATGCGTTCCTGGATGGCGGACAGACTGCCGGATTTGAAGTAGTCGATGACTTTGAACCTCAGACTACGGAGCCAATCCAGGCTGTCGCTATCCGAGACAAATTCCATCCCCTCTACATACTGGATGTTGAACAGCACGATATCCAGTCCCCGGGCCGCTGCCACTTTGGGGTCCAACTGGCGCATGGAGCCAGCGGCGGCATTCCGAGGATTGGCAAATGGGGGATCTCCGGTCAGTTCCCGCTCCTCGTTGAGCTTCTGGAAGGTCTTTCGGGGCATATACACTTCGCCCCGGACAATGAGCGTAGGAGGCGCCTCCGTCAGTTTCAGTGGAATAGACTTGATAGTACGAAGGTTTTCTGTCACATCCTCCCCTACCTGACCATCCCCCCGGGTCGCACCCCGGACAAATACGCCGTTTTCATACTCCAGAGCCACGGAAAGGCCATCCACCTTAGGCTCCAGTAAATATTCCACCTGGTCCACGCCCTCCCGCACCCGGCGGTCAAAATCGGCCAGCTCCTCCGGAGAAAACACGTCCTGAAGGCTTTGGAGGGGGACCCGATGGACTACCTGTTGGAAGCTGTCCAACGCCTGGCCCCCCACCCGCTGGGTGGGAGAATCCGGGGTCACAGCCTCCGGATGGGTCTGTTCCAGCTCTTCCAGCCGGCGCAGCAGCTTGTCGTATTCAAAGTCCGAGATTGATGGGGCATCCAGAACATAGTAACGGTAATTATGCTCGTTGAGCGTGTTTCGCAGCTGTTCGATCTGCTTGAGTTCATCCATCATTGCCTTTTTCGCTCCCCAGGTAAAGATAGGTTTCGGGCACCTGGCCCACGATCACTGTTTCCGCCACGCAGATCTCGCTGTCCACCTGTGTGGATAATGTCTCACCTGGAATCAGCAGGTAGACCGTCACAGACACGTCCAGCATTACTCGGTGCAGGGTCTGGTTGATACCGGCCTGCTCAAAGCTGTGGCGGAATTGGGTAGTCACATCTCCAGCGGACAGTAGCTCCACTTCAATGACTGGACCCTTGCCGGAGAAGATAACCCAGCCGGTCAGCGTTCCCAGAGGGATGCCGAACTGCTCCTGCTGGAGCTGGCCTAGATCCTGGGTAATCTCCTCCACCAGCAGACTGTTCAGCCGGCTGGTAGACGCCAAATTGCTGGTCAAGGAAGTCACATTTCCCGCCTGGTCCGTCTCCATAGTAACAAAGTCAGAATAGACCATATTCTGCTCACTGACGCACCGGGTCACCGACTGGCTGATGGCCAGCGAGATGCGGTTGACCGTGTCGCTCACCGCCAACGTCTCTACCGCTGGACGGAGACAGGCGTTGACCGCCCACCAAAAGCCGAAAAAAAGCGCAAGAGCCACACCCAGCACAGGCAAAAAAATCGGGACCCGGAATCGTCTGAGCCGAACCATCCGGCGGCGTAGGGAAACCCTCATACAAAGCACCCCCTATTAGAGTACTTGTATGTAAGTAAGGGCCCGGCCTATGTCACATTTCCTTCATGGACAAAATCACGCCTTGAGCAGTTCCTCTACCGCCAGCATCACGCCGGCCTTCCCTGATTCGTAAGTCAGCCCCCCTTGGAGATAGACGGTGTAAGGCTCTCGCATGGGCGCATCGGCGGACAGTTCAATGGAGGCTCCCTGGATAAAGGCTCCGGCGGCCATGATGACCGGACAGTCATATCCGGGCATATCCCAAGGCTCTGGGGTCACATAGGAGTCCACCGGCGCACCGGACTGGATGCCTTTGCAAAATCGGCGAACCGCATCTGGGCTGCCTAAATGAATCATCTGGATGATGTCATGCCGAGGGGCATTAGACTGCGGTTGCGTCTCGTAGCCCAGCAATTCCATCATCTTGGCCCCAAACACCGCGGTCTTGACCGCCTGAGCCACCGTATGAGGGGCCATAAACAGCCCTTGATAAAGCAGGCGGTTGTTGCCCAGGGTAGAGCCGCATTCCTTCCCGATGCCGGGACAGGTCAGGCGCATGGCCGCCCCTTCCACCAAATCGTGGCGTCCAGCCAGATAGGCACCGGTAGGGGCCAATCCGCCGCCGGGGTTCTTAATCAGGGATCCAACTACCAAGTCGGCCCCTGCATGGGTGGGCTCCCACTCCTCCACGAACTCTCCATAGCAATTGTCCACCAAGATAGCGGCGCTTGGATTTACCCGGCGGATAACGGCGCATAGCTGCCCGATTTCATCCACCGACAGGGATGCACGGGTGGAATAGCCCTTGGACCGCTGGATCAGCACCGCTTTGACCTTTGGGTCATCTACCGCCTTTCCCAGCCCTTCCAAGTCAGGTGTGTTTTCCGCTGTTAGATCTACCTGTCGATAACCCACACCAAAATCTTTCAGGGATCCGCTTCCTTTATCCGTTACCCCAATCACTCCCAGCAGAGTATCATAGGGCGCTCCCACGGCGGATACCAACACATCTCCCGGCCGCAGCACGCCGAACAGGGCGGCGGCAATGGCATGGGTGCCATTGACAAAGCCGATGCGTACCAGAGCGTCCTCAGTACCGAACAGCTCGGCGTAGATCTGATCCAGCTTGTCCCGTCCCAAATCGTCGTAGCCATAGCCCGTAGTACCGGCAAAATAGCTCTCCGCCACCCGGTTGGACTGAAAGGCAGCCAGCACCCGCTGGGTGTTATGCTCAGCCACGGCATCAATATGGGCGAACTGCTCCTTGATTTCCACCTCCGCCTGGGCGGCCAGAGTGCGCACACGGTCAGATATTTGTAAAGTCATAAAGCTTAACACTCTTTCTTGAGCCTGGATTCTGCAAAAGCGGCCACTAGTTCTGCACAGGCCTTAATGTCATTTTGATCCACCATCTCCAGGGGGCTGTGGACATAGCGGCAAGGCACAGAAATCCCGCCGGTGTACACTCCGGAACGGGTAGAGTGGATCGCGCCTGCGTCCGTGCCACCGGCGCGGATCACGTCCCGCTGGGCCTGGATGCCCCGATCATCTGCCAGCGACATAAGCATTTCCACCATCTGGGGATGGCAGATAACCGATCCGTCCATCACCTTTACCGCCGCACCCCCGCCTAGCACACTGCTGACCAAATGCTTAGAGCCAAGCTGGTCGTCCGCAGGGGTAACGTCAACAGCCACTGCATAGTCCGGATTCACGGTCCAAGCAGCAGTCTTAGCCCCCCGCAACCCCACCTCTTCCTGAGTGGTAAAGACAAAGTAGAGGTCATTTTCTGTCTGGCTGATCCGTTCCATAGCCATGAGCAGCACCAGACAGGACACCCGATTATCCATGTAGGGAGAGACAGCGCGGTCCCCGGCCTCTGCCAGCCGGGTGTCATAAACTGCGGTGTCCCCCACCCGGATCAAGCGTTCCGCCTCATCTCTGCTGGCGGCACCTACGTCAATGAACAGGTCGGACAGCTTCAGCTTAGCCAGTTCAGAACCCTCGTCCGCGCACACCACACCATGAGCCCCGTTTTGAAAACGCACCGGCGCATGGAGCACTTTCAGCGGGGAAACGCCCCCGATGGCCCCAACATGGACAAATCCCTTGTCGTCAATATGGGTGGCCACTAGGCCGATGGAATCCATATGGGCGGCAAACATGACCCGGGGTCCGCTGCCCTTCCTGTGGCAGAACAGGTTTCCCATCACATCATAGGTTACCTCATCACAGTAACTAGCGGCAATCTTCTCAATGACGCCGGCAACCCCCTTCTCCATACCAGAAGGGCCGTAAGCGGCGGTGAGCTCCGCCAGTGTATGCATCATATCCATATATCGTTTCCTCCTGTCAGCAGGACTCTGCCACCGCCCCGACAAACAGCCGGGCCAGGGTGAGCATATGTTCCATATCAGAGATGTTGGCTACGCTGCTGGGCGCATGGAGATAGCGTACCGCAGCGGAGATGCCTGCCACCCGCACGCCGGACTTAGTGCGCTGGATAGCGCTGGCATCGGTGCCTCCGGCCAGATAATGCTTCATCTGCCAAGGCAAGCCGTTCCGGTCTGCCAAATCCCGGAGCAACTCGAACAGTCCCCGGTCATAGATGGAGCCGCCGTCCATCCAGGACAGGACAGGGCCTTTTCCCGGCCAACATACCTGGAGGCTCTCATCCAGGGCGGGGTTGTCCGCGGCGGTGGTCCCCTCCAAAACTAGGGCGATTTCCGGGGTCACGGAGAAAGCCGATCCAAAAGCGCCCCGGGTGCCCACCTCCTCCTGGACGGTAAACACAAAGGTGCAGTCCATGGGCAGATCCTCTTCTAACAGCTTAACCAACACGGCACAGCCAACCCGGTCGTCAATGGCCTTGGCCTTCAGCATCCCATCGCCGAATTCCACCACATCGCTGACAAACACGCCGCAGTCGCCAATCCCGACCAGCTTTTCCGCCTCTTCCCGGCTCTTCACACCGATGTCGATATAGTACTCCTCCAATTTGGGCACCTTCTTGCGCTCTTCAGCAGTGGTCATATGGATGGCCTTTAGACCGATGACGCCTGTGACCTTTTGCTCTCCCAGAGCCACCTGCTTGCCCAACAGCACCCGCCGGTCGATGCCGCCCACACAGCCGAACTTCAGATATCCGTCCTCGGTGATGGACTTAATGATAAGACCCACTTCGTCCATATGAGCGCACAACATCAGTTTGTTTCCCGTAGCCCTCGCACCTTTTTTGAGCACGATGAGGTTGCCCATGGCATCTACCCGTAGGTCTGTGGCGTAGGGTGTGACCCGCTGCCTGATATAGTCCCGCACTTCATCCTCAAAGGACGAGACACCGGACAGAGCGCACAGAGTCTTGAGCGTATTTATCATCGGGGTTCTCCCTCCTCTCCCAAACCTTTGGCAAAGGCAGCCAGCAGGCGCGCCACCTGTTCGATATCCTCTAGCTCTAGCACCTCCACAGGAGTGTGCATATATTTCAGGGGCAGGGATACCACCGAAGTGGCAATTCCCTCGTTACAGATCTGCATATACCAGCCGTTGGTTCCGGTGGGGCCCTCCATAACCTCTTTTTGAACGGGAATGCCCAGTTCATCCGCCTTGTCCAACATCCGTCGGGTCATCCAGCGGGTCATGTTGGGGCCGATACCAACCGCAGGGCCGCCGCCGATGATACTGGCCCGGTCCGCCGGTGCGTCCGGCGTTTTTCCGTGGGTGACATCAACGGCTACGCAGAAGTCCGGCGCCACAGCGCGGGTACCCGTTACAGCGCCGGCACCAGAAATCTCCTCCCGGGTGCTGCCCATCAGGTAGAGATCTACATCCAACGCTTCATTTTGAAGCAGCTCTGCCATACGCAGCAGCGTCACAAAGCAGGAGCGGTCATCCATAGCCTTAGAGCACAGCTGGCCGTCTCCCAGAGGCAGGAACGTTGGGCGGAACACCATAGGTGTGCCGATGGAAATCAAACGCTCTGCCTGCTCCTGGCTCATGCCGGTATCTACATAAAAGTCCTCAATCGGTGGGGCTTTCTCTCGGTCCGCTGCCGAAAGTACATGGGGAGGCAGGCATGCCACTACCCCAAACAGAGGCGGGTCCGTGAGAATGGTCAGTTCCCGGTCGGGGAGCATCCGGGGGTCCACCCCGCCAATGGTGGAAAACTTTAAAAATCCATCTTTGATGCCAGTGACGATCAGTCCGATCTCATCTAAATGGGCATCCAGCAGTAACTTCTTCGCATTGGACCGTCCGCACCGCCGCAAGCCAATCACATTGCCCAGGCGATCAATCCAGACCTCATCCATTAGCGGCTCCAAAAGTTCTTTGGCCACTAAGGCCGCCGAGCGCTCGAACCCGGAGGGCGCACCCACGGAGCACAACCGCTCCAGCGTCTGTCTGATATCCATTATTTCACCACTTTCTCATAGCTGATTGACAAATTGTTTAAACACGTTTCCCCGCTCTTCAAAATTCTTAAACTGATCAAACGAGGCGCTGGCCGGAGAAAGTAAAACCACGTCTCCAGGCCGTGCCATATCATAGGCGGTATTGACCGCTTCCCCCAAGGTCTCACGTTCCAAAATCACCGGCTCGCCCGTGCGGTAGTCCGGCGCATCAAGCACTGCCTGCTTGATTTTTGGCGCTGTGGCCCCCACTAAAATCAGCACCTTCACTGCCCGGGTGATCTCCGGACCCAAACTGTCATAGGGGACGTGCTTATCGTAGCCGCCGGCAATGAGTATCACCTTTTTCTCAAAAGAGCGCAAGCCCGCAATAGTCCGGCTTGGGCTGGAGGCGATGGAATCGTTATACCAGCGCACGCCATTCAGTTCCCGCACCAATTCAATCCGATGGGGAACACCGGCAAAGCTTCTGGCGAAGCTGCGGATGGTCTCGTCAGACACCAGGCCATCCACCGCAGCAATAGCTGCCATATAATTTTCAACGTTGTGTGCCCCGGGAATCAGGATATCCTGTACCGGCAAAACCGGCCTGCCGTCGGACAGGATAGTGCCGTCCCGCAGCCACACGCCCTTTTTCAGCTGCTTTGTCCGGCTGAACAGGGTGACCTCTCCCCTGGCCTGATCTGCGAAGGAAGCGGTGATCTCATTGTCCGCATTGAGCACCAGCTTGCTGTCCGAGGACTGATAGCGGAAGATATTCCGCTTGGCATCCACATACTCCTGCATATTTTTGTGTATATCCAAGTGGTTTGGAGCTAGATTGGTGACCACCGCCACATCCGGGCTCTGTTCCATGGTCATAAGCTGGAAGGAGGACAATTCCAGCACCACGATATCGTCCGGACGCATCTCTCCCGCTTGGCTGAGCAGAGGATGGCCGATGTTTCCGCCTACATAGGTCCGGTAGCCGGACGCACTGAGCAGGCCAGCAATGATCGTAGTGGTGGTAGTCTTTCCGTCCGAGCCAGTGACCGCCAGGATGCGGCAGGGACACACGGAGAAAAACGCTTCCATTTCCGATGTAAGTTCCGCCCCAGCGGCCTTGGCACGCTCGAGTTGAGGCAGATCAGGGCGCAGCCCTGGGGTGCGAAAAATCACATCCATGCCATCCAGATGATCCAAATAGTCCGGACCAAGATGGCAAGATACTCCATTTGCCTCCAATTTTTCGATCAGGCCATTGAAACTGTCCCTATCCCGTTTATCACAGGCGGTGACCGCGATCCCCGCCTGGCAAAGCAGGTCGATGAGCGGCCGGTTGGATACTCCGATGCCCAGTACCGCTACTCGTTTTCCCTTCAAACGCTCCAAATATTCATCCAATGCGGAACGCATAATATGCCTCCCCTAGTTCAACTGAAAGGGGGAGCCTTTGGCCAGGAGGCCAGTGCTTCCCCACTCGGACTATTATACCCCAAAGAAATAGATTTGACAATCCGGGAAACATCAAGTAAAATAACTTTCGCAAGCAAGCTGGACAGCCGCGTGGCAGGGGCGAAAGGCCCGCCATGAGGAAAGTCCGGGCTCCACAGGGCAAGGATAACGGGTAACGCCCGCCGAAGGCGACTTCAGGAAAAGTGCAACAGAGATATACCGCCCACGAAAGGTCCAGGCTATCCGGATACTCGTGAGTAAGGGTGGAAAGGCGGAGATAAGCGCCCGCCCGATGACTGGAAACTGCTCATCGCTGTAAACTCTATCCGGAGCAACACCGTGGTAACGCAACAGGCTGGCCCGGCTGCGTTTAGGAGGTGGCTGGAGCGCATCGGCAACGATGCGCCTAGATAGATGGCTGTCTTAAAGGACAGAACCCGGCTTACAGGCTTACTTGCACTAAAATCGCGGGGAGCGGGGCAAACGTCCCGTCCCACGCTTTTTCAGAGAAAGACCCCCGGACAGAAGTTTTTCTGTCCGGGGGTCTGTTTTTACAGCGGAAAGCTTACTTACACAGCTCGTAGATGCCGCAGGCACCCATACCGCCGCCGATGCACATGGTAACCATGCCATAGGTACCGGCAGTCTCGGGATCCTGGAGGTAATCCAGCACCTTGCAGGTGAGGAACGCGCCAGTGGCGCCCATGGGGTGACCCAGAGCCATAGCGCCTCCGTAGGGATTGACCTTGTCATAGGGGATGCCGCCGGGAGTGGTGCGGATGCAGGCCAGAGCCTGGGAGGCGAAGGCCTCGTTGAGTTCGATAATGTCCATCTGGTCGATGGTCATGTGGGCGTGCTCCAAAGCTTTGGGAATGGCGTAGCGGGGACCCATGCCCATCTCGGTGGCATCGCAGCCAGCCACCTGGAACTCAATGAGCTTGGCGATGGGCTTGATGCCCAGTTCCTTGGCATAATCAGAATCCATCAGGATGACATAAGAGGCGGCGTCGGTGGTCTGGGAGGAAGTCGCTGCGGTGACCTTGCCATTCTCACGGAAGCAGGGCTTCATGCCGGCCATCTTCTCCAGAGAGGTCTTGAGGTTGCCCTCAGCATCGGCCAGGATACCGTCGTCCTCGCTGATCACAGTGCCGTCTTCCTTCACATAGGGGATGATGGAGGGGGCCAGCTTGCCGGCCTTGCGGGCAGCAGCGGCCTTGGTGTGGGACTCCAGAGCCATCTGCTCCATATCCTCACGGGAGATGTTGTAGTGGTCGGCCACGCGCTCGGCAGTCTCGCCCATGGTCATGTAGCCGCCGATGTAGTTCTTTACGATCCACTTGTTGCCGTAGGCGTCCACATCAAAGGGGCCAAAGCACTTGGTCATGCACTCCACACCGCCGCCAATGCCGATCTTATACTGGCCGACAGAAATGGCGTTGGCCACAGTGGAGATGGCCTGCAGGCCGGAGGAGCAGAAACGGTTGATGGTCTGAGCGGGGACAGCGTCGGGCAGCTGGGCGCGGTTGACAATCAGACGGCTGGCATTCAGGTTCAGCTCATTGATGGCCATGGCGCAGCCGGTGACGACATCGCCGATCTCCTCGGGGTGCTGCTCAATGTAGGGCACCTTGGCGATCACGCCCTTCAGACAGGCAGCGGCGTAGTCAATGGGGTTGACATCGGCCAGGCCGCCCTTACGGGCACGGCAGCAGGGTGTACGGCCATAGGCCACAACAACAGGATAGCTCATGATGTATACCTCCAAAAATTTTTGTCAGCATAGGTCCACAATTCAACTAGGATAAATATAACACAGATCACGGCAAAATGCACCAAGAAAATTCGCTTAATATTTGCCAGCTAACATCGGGACAAGTTTATCAGAAATGACGAATTTTTTCAATCCTGATCCCAATTGTGGTAGACATTTTGGATGTCGTCGTTGTCTTCCATCATATCAATCAGTTTCTCCATATTCTGGATGTCCTTCTCATCAGTCAGCTTGACGTAGTTTTGGGGCACCATCTCTACCTTGGCGGATAGGAAAGCATACCCTTTTTCCTCCATGGATGAGAGCACGCCAGCAAAGGCATCCGGGTCGGTATAGACAGTAAAGCACTCTTCCTCTGGCTCGAAATCAGCCGCGCCGCAGTCCAGCGCGTCCATCATCACCGTGTCCTCGTCCAGATCCTCCCGTTCAATGACCAGCACGCCCTTCTGATCGAAAGACCAAGATACGCAGCCAGTGGCACCCAAATTACCGCCGAACTTGTCAAAATAGTGCCGGACCTCGGAGGCGGTGCGGTTTCGGTTGTCCGTGAGGGCTTCGACAATGACGGCCACGCCGGAGGGACCGTACCCCTCGTAGGTGATGGCCTCATAGTCGTTGGAGTTCCCGGAGCCAAGGGCCTTTTCAATGGTCCGCTTGATATTGTCGTTGGGCATATTGGCCGCCCGAGCCTTGGCGATGACGGTGGCCAGGCGGGAGTTGTTGTTGGGGTCGCCGCTGCCGCCGGTCTTGACCGCCACGATAATCTCCCGGGCGATCTTGGTAAAGGTCTGTGAACGCTTGGCATCCGCCGCGCCCTTTGTTTTTTGGATATTATGCCACTTGGAGTGTCCGGACATAGTTTGTATCGTTCCCTTCGTATGACGTTAAACGCCTGTTTTCAGGCCAAAATTGCGGTGATATTATATCACCGTTCCCCGGTCTTGGCAAGTCCCTTAGAACTGGGCGCAAGAGATATCGTCTCCCTGCTCCAGCGCCGCCTTCAGATCCGCTACAAAGCGGGTCTGCTGCTTTCTCAGATATGCCTTGATCAATGGCCGGAGCCAGAATTTTTTTACCATCATCTCTTCGATAAACTCAATGGCCGTCCCATGGTCCTCTGGAGTAAAGATACCGATCCAGTGGCCTTTCATATTGTTGTTTTCTATATCAAATTCCCAGCGGTGATAAGGCTCTGAGCGGGTAACCGTAAAAGCTGTTGCAGTGCCGTCTGTTCCATACTCGATGAACCGCGTCCCATCCAGGACCTCTACCCGGCTCAAATCGCTGCGCCAGGAATATCCTTCCGCATCAGTGACCATCTGCCAGACCTTTTGAACATCCCATGGCAGCGTGGTCTTGAGCTGGCTTTTTGCCATCTTCCCCACCTCCGATTCTTCTCCTGTCAAAGATAGGAAAACACTTCGTGGTGAACCCTAGAGATGGCCACCTCCACATCGGAAAATTGGGAATCCAGCCAATCCCGCAGCACGGGGCACACCACATTCTCCGTGGGGAAGTGCCCTGCGTCGATAAGATTCAGGCCCAGGGCCTTAGCATCCAAAAACCCGTCATATTTCACATCTGCGGTCACAAAGGTATCACAGCCCAGGGCCAGGGCGTCCCCCATCATATCCGAACAGGAACCGCCCCCCACCGCCACCTTGCGCACCGGCCTTCCGCCGTCCACCAGGCGTACGCCGTTGGCACCAAGCTCCTTCTTGACAAAACGGGCAAAATCCTTCAGGGGCTGTTCCTCCACCCTTCCCACCCGGCCGATGCCATAGGGTCTGCCCCGCCCGTCCACGCCGTCCTGCTTGAGCTGGGCGATGTCCGACAGCCCCAGGCGACGGGCCAAAGCGTCATTGACTCCATCCGCCACCGTGTCAAGATTGGTGTGGGCGCAAATGGCGGCAATATGGTTTTCCGCCAGAGCCAGCAGCTTGCGCCCGGTAGGAGTCTGGTCGGTGACCGACTTGGCGCCGCCCCAGATCACCGGATGGTGGGAGACGATGAGCTGGGCTTTCCGCTCCACAGCCTCCTGGATAACAGGCTCTGTGATGTCCAGGGAAACCAGAATGCGACTAACGGCAGCGTCCCTCCTCCCCACCAGAAAACCCGCGTTGTCAAAGCCCAGCTGAAGCTCAAAGGGGGCCTTTTCCTGCAAAAAATCATAGACAGTCTGCACATTGGTCATCTGTTACAGCTCCTTTCTCATTGCCTGTATGTCTGTGAGCACCTGGGCCAGCGCCGCAATTTGCTCCTCGTTCTGCCGGCTGGAGGCGCGCTGCCCTTCCAGCGCCCGGTTTACCTTAACCGCTATCATATCCAAGTAGGCTCCCCGCAGGAGATCATCAGACTGCCGGCCTGCCCAAAGCTCCCCCGGAGACAAGGCTGGCATCTGTCCACCCTCCGTCTCCCAAATAGTGTAAAGGCGTTTCCCCTCTCGGACGATATGTTCCCTCAGAATACAGTAACCATTCTTTTGCAGCCACTCCCGCAGGTCGGGAAACGAGGTCATGGGCTGGAGCAGCAGACGGGTCCCCTCCCTGGTCCATGGGGCAGCGGACAGAATGGCGGCGATGGTCTCGCCCCCCATGCCAGCAATAGCCACGGTATCTGCCTCTTCCCTGCCCACGCCGGACAGCCCGTCGCATAGGCGGAAGGAGATCCGGCCCTCCACACCGTAGCGGGCGGCCGTCTCCCGCGCTCTGGAAAGCGGCCCTTCCCGCAGATCGGCGGCGATGGCATACTCTATCCTGTCGTCCAGCAGCAGCCGCACCGGAAGATAGGCATGGTCCGTTCCTACGTCGGCCAAGTGAGCCGCCTGGTGCACCAAACGGGCTACCGCGGCCAGTCTCGGGGTCAATGTCAGTTCCATATGTGCCTCCAAAAAGGAAAAGAGCGGCACAGGCCGCTCTTTTCAAATCTTCATAGGATCAGCCAATGCTGGCGTTGAGCTTTTCCAGCAGCGCGTCCACATCCACACCGTGAACCATGCAGGCCTGCTCCACCGTCTCCCCGCGGGAAGAGGGGCAGCCCAAGCAGTGCATACCAATGGACAGGAAGATGGGCGCAGTGTTAGGCGCAATGTCCAGAATGTCGCCGATCACGGTATCCTTGGTGATCTGAGCCATGGGATATGACCTCCTTGCAGTTTTTGTCGAACACACCTATAGTATACCCAATCCTGATTGAGATTGCAAGGGGGAACGCAAAAATTCCTAGTTATTTTGTATTCTATCAGGCATCCTGCAAAAATTGCTCCAGGCGATCCAGCCCTTTCTTAATGTTGTCCATGGACGTGGCATAGGACCAGCGCACATAGTTAGGTGCTCCAAATCCAGTGCAGGGCACAGTTGCGACCAAGCCATGCTTGAGGAAGGCGGCGGAGAAATCGTCGGAATCCCGAATCACCTCTCCGTGGATGGTCTTGCCCACCAGCTTTTCCATGTTCATCATGACATAGAAGGCCCCCTCGGGCTTGATGCAGCTGATGCCGTTGATGGCGTTCATCCGGCTGACAATGTAATTCCGGCGTTCTTCAAAGGCTTTCCGCATGGACTCCACCTCGCCTTGAGGGCCCTCAAGAGCGGCCACCGCCGCCTTCTGGGAAATGGATGAGGGAGCGCCGGTGGAGTGGCTGAGGAAGTTGCCCATCACCTTGGCAATGACGTCGTTGGCGCAGGCAAAGCCTACCCGCCAGCCGGTCATGGCATAGGACTTAGACACGCCGTTGATGAGGATGGTCAGATCCTTGACCTCGTCGCCTAAGCTGGCAAAGGAGGTAAACGTCAGCCCGTCATAGAGCAAACCGTAATAGATCTCGTCTGCGATGACATAGATCTGGTGCTTGACGCATACCTGGGCGATGGCCTCCAATTCCTCCCTGCTGTACACCATGCCGGTAGGATTGGAGGGGTTGTTGAGAATAATGCACTTCGTCTTGGGGGTGATAGCCGCCTCCAGCTGCTGAGCGGTCATCTTGAAGCCGGCGGATTCCTCGGCGGTGACGATCACCGGGGCGGCTCCCACCATCTTGATCAGCTCCAGATAGCTGACCCAGAAGGGGGCGGGCAGGATCACTTCATCTCCAGGATTGACCAGTGCCCGAAGGGCGATATAGACATTGTGCTTGGCCCCGCTGGCAACGACCACCTGGGAGGGCTTGTAGTCCAGGCCACAGTCCTCCTTCATCCGCCGGCAGACCGCCTCTTTCAGCGGCAGAATTCCAGAAGCGGGGGTATACTTTGTGAAGTTGTCGTGGATCGCATCAATGGCCGCCTGCTTGATATGCTCCGGGGTATTGAAATCCGGTTCACCGGCGCCAAAGCCAACTACGTCGATCCCGTCCGCCTTCATCTGCTTGGCCATAGCGTCAATGGCCAGGGTGGTGGATGCCTGCACGGCCTGCGCGATGTTAGAAAGTTCTTTCACAGCAGTTCCCTCCAGATCATAATACGACATGATAAATTTGTGTCTGCCATATTATATCCAGCGACTTGCAAAAATGCAAGTACCAGGCCATATAATTTTTGCCTTTTTGCATGATTGGAAATGTAAAATTGCACACATTTCCCCTTTCGACAAAAAGAAAGCCCGCCCGTTTGGGCAGGCTTTCACATTCATCGTTTTCGATTCGGCCCGGTGTTTTTCTGGTAGAGCAAAAACAGCCCGTCCATCAGCAGGTCCTGGTCCATCTGGATGGCGTGCCGGCAATGCTGCAGCACAGGCACAGCTTCTTGGCCGGTGGCCACAATGGTGGCGGCCGGCGTTCCAGCGGCTTCTTCCATACTCTCGATCATCCGGTCTACGGTGCCGGCATTTCCGAAAATGACCCCCGCCCGCATGGCGTCCACCGTATTATGGCCCAGTGGCTCCACTTCGCCCACCAGAGAGATATGAGGCAACTGGGCTGCCCGCTCTGACAGCGCTTCCAGCGCCACCCGAATACCTGGGGTGATGGCACAGCCCTCATAAGAATTCTCACTGAGATAGGAGAAGGTGATGGCTGTGCCTAAATTGATGACAATGATGGGCGTGGTATATTTGGAAAAGGCGGCCACAGAAGATGCCACAATATCGCTGCCCAACTGGTTGTGGACATCCGCCTTGATATTCATTCCTGTTTTAAGCCCCGGACCCACAATCAAGGGCCGCCTCCCGGTAAGCCGGGCAATGGCGGCAGCCATGTTCTCCGTCATAGGCGGCACCACGCTGGACAGGATGGCTCCCTTCACGGCGCTGATCTCCGCCCGGTAAAGCTGAAACACACAGGTCAAGTCAATGCAGCACTGGTCCTGGGTCTTTTTCTTATCTGTTTCCAGCTCGGACAAAAACTCCAGCTTACCCTTGCTGTTGAACAGGCCGATGTTAGTGCTGGTATTGCCGATGTCGATGGCCAAAATCATGGCTGCCTTCTCCCTTCTGATCACGCTTCCCGTGGCGTAACACTTTTGCCAAGCAGTCGTTTCTATTTTTTCCTGTCTGCTGTTGTGTCTATTATACACCAGATACGCCCTTCTGTCATCGTTTTTCTGAAAAAGAAACCGATGCGAGAGCGCTGCGCCTTCGCATCGGCCTTTTATCAAATATTGTCCCGGATGACCTGGCCCATCTTCCGGGTGCCCACCACCGTTTCGCCAGGCTTGGCAATGTCAGCGGTGCGCCAGCCGTCAGCCAGGGCCTTGTCCACCGCGGATTCGATGGCGTCCGCCTCGGCAGCCAGGTGGAAGGAATAACGGAACATCATGGCTGCGGACAAAATCGTGGCAATGGGGTTGGCCTTGTCCTGACCGGCGATATCCGGAGCAGAGCCATGGATCGGCTCATACAGGGCTGGTGCGCTGTCTCCCATGGAGGCGGAGGGCAGCAGGCCGATGGAGCCGGTAATCATGGAGGCCTCGTCGGACAGGATATCGCCAAACATGTTCTCCGTTACCAGCACGTCGAACTGCCCCGGGTCCCGTACCAGCTGCATGGCGCAGTTGTCTACCAGTACGTCCTCATACGCCACGTCGGCGTACTCTTCCGCCAGCCGGTGCATCACCGAACGCCACAGGCGGCTGGTTTCCAGCACATTGGCCTTGTCCACACTGGACACCTTTTTCCGGCGCAGACGAGCCATGTCAAAGGCCCGGCGGCCGATGCGTTCAATCTCCAGTTCGGAATAGGCCATCAGGTCGGTGCACTCCACCCCCCGGTCCGGCGTGTCATATCGATCCCGCTTGCCAAAGTAGATGCCGCCGGTTAGCTCCCGCATCACCAGCAGGTCGATGCCCTTTTCCGCCGTCTCCCGCTTCAGCGGACAAGCGTCGGCCAGGGCCGGACGCAGGGCGGCGGGACGCAGGTTAGCATAGAGGCCCAGGTCCTTGCGGATAGCCAGCAGAGCGGTCTCCGGGCGCTGCTCGGCCGGCTTGTCACTGCCCCATTTGGGGCCACCCACCGCCCCCAGCAGGACGGCGTCGCAGCTCCTGCACAGCTCCGCCGTGCCATCAGGGTAGCTCTTACCCGTGGCATCAGTGGCACAGCCTCCCATGAGCACGTCCACATATTCAAAGGTATGGCCGAACTTCTCTCCCACCCGATCAATGACGGCCACCGCCTCATTGACGATCTCGGGACCGATTCCGTCTCCCCGGATCAGCGCGATCTTGAACTTCATCTCGCCACCCCCCGCGCCTTCAGGGAGGCCAGCAGGCCGCCATGCTCGATGATGCCGTTGACGAACGCCGGGAAGGGGGCGGACTGGAAGGTCTGCCCCGTGGTCTCGTCCGAGATGACGCCGGTGGCAAAGTCCACCGACACCTGGTCCCCCGGGCTGATGCCGTCCACCGCCGCCGGGCACTCCAGGATGGGGAATCCGATGTTGATGGCGTTGCGGTAGAAGATGCGGGCAAAGCTCTTGGCGATGACGCACTTGACGCCGCAGGCCTTGAGGGCCAAGGGGGCGTGCTCCCGGGAGGATCCGCAGCCGAAGTTACTCCCTCCCACCACGATGTCACCCACCTCTACAGTGGAAGCAAACTGGGCGTCAATATCCTCCATACAGTGGGAAGCCAGGGACTTTTCATCAGGAGCATTGAGATAACGGGCTGGAATGATAACGTCGGTGTCCACGTTGTCGCCATATTTGTAAACCTTCATGACCTTACACCTCCATCAAAGAGTGGCCGGGTCGGTGACCTTGCCGGTG
>URQA01000002.1 GCA_900549885.1 uncultured Eubacteriales bacterium
CGCTCACTACCCGGCTCCGGTATGTGTGCCCCGCTATCCTTATCGGAGCCAGCAGGTGGGAATAGCGTTCTGCTTTGTTCATGGGCCCACCCTCTCAGTCCGCGCTGTCATTTCTGGATGGAAGCTGAATGGTGGCCTGCCCCGCCTCAAAGGTCTCGCCCAAAATGGTGTCGATCCACCAGGCCAGCTTCACATAGTGCTTGCCGTTTTGACAGTACTTGTCAAACACATAGGACTTCACCCACATTACGTCCCGCTCCATCCCATGGGTCCGGATATCCGCCATGGATTTCTCCGGCACTGGGGCCAGATAGTCCACATAACAGGGCGACTTGGGCAGGTGATAGCCCACCGCCTCCATGGATTCCGGGTTCATGATGCCCCAGGAGATTTCGACCAGCTTTCCCTGATCCCCCATAAAATTGTTCAGGTGGCGCAGCACAAAGTCCCGCCCCATAAAGTTAATGAAGATGAAGCGGGGCACCTGGCTGTGGTGGGGAAAGTCCACGCTGCGCTCTCCGCCGCCCACGTCGGTGCCGTATTTGATCTTTGCGTAGTCCGGGTAGGCCGGCCAGGCGTCCGCCCGGTTGGGCAGGCGGTAGATCCCATCCACCCTGTCCCGCACCAGAGTGGCCCGGATCTCCGGGTCCATAATCTCACGGCGCAGGGTGCGGGTGCCGCCGATGCCCATTCCATAGCGGTACGCCGGCTCGATGGAGTCGTCCACCGGGCCATCCAGGGTGTCCGCCGGACGGAAGCCGATGGGCACGTCCTCCCAATAGGGGGTGTTGGGTCCGTTGCGCACCTCGTGCTTCCAGATATCGATGATTTTCGCCCAGTCCTCATCGGTATAGTAGTGGGCGGGCCGCTTCTCGTCCCAGGGGGGAGCGATCCAGAAATGGGCGTCCTCCGGCTTATCGGCCGGATCTGCATAGCTTTTCAGATTTTCCTGGGCAGAGAAGGAGACCGTGTTCACCAGTTCCCCACGTTGGTTGTAGATGGACCCCACGCCGTTGATGCATAGGGAGCGGAACTGGGAGCCCTCCTTGGGGGTCACATCAGTCAGATGCCGGTCGTCCACCACTAGGTACAGAGTATCCCCCACGCAGATGGGGGCGTGGAAGGTGATTTTATGGGCCAGGCCGGACACCAACAGATAGTCCCGGGCCTCGGCGGGGAAGGGCTTGAGCCAGGTGTCATCGTGGGCGGCGTAGGTGGGCAGGGCGGGAAGGGCAGGATATCCTAGGGCCTTGGCGTACTCCTCATCGTTGTACACTGGGTCCTCTGGGTCATACTTTTTGTTGACATACTTGACCATCTGTTCCTCTGCCTGGGTGAGGAACACACCGGGCAGCTCCTCAGAGATCAAACCATCCCGAATCTCCCGGCCGCTGATGGGTCCGCGGGTCCGGATCGCGTCGTCCTCCTCCAGAAACCGCTTCAGGCAGGGCTTCTCCCGCTGCGTATACACGCCGGGGTAAAACGTTACAAATCCTTTGCTCATATCTTGCGCTCCTTTCCAGTGGCGGCCCGTGGCGGCGATGCCCGAGCCGGGAATTTATTCCCCGGGCAGGCAACGCGCCTGTCCGGGGAAGCAGCGATCGATTGATTGTGGGCAGTCAGCTCAGGGAGACAATCTCCGACCGGGGAGGGTTGGGCACTCCGTCATAAGTCATGAAATAGTCCTCCACAATGTCGGAGATAAAGGCGCGGGCTTTGGCCTCCTCCCGGGGGCCGGGCCTGCTGTGGCAGTCGTAGTGGAAGAAGTAGGAGCCAGGCACCTGGGTGCCGTCCCCCAACGTATACAATACCGCGTCGCATACGTCGGCGTCAGGCCCATCGCTGGCCTTGCCGGGGCGGAAATCCGCCTTGGGTTTGACTCCCAGGGGATAGCCTGCCGGCCCCGTCTCCCGTCCGGCGCAGGAAAAGCGGCCAATTACGTCCACGTCGTTGAGTTTGAGGTACATCTTCAGGGTCTCCAGAGTGGCGGTGGCCTCGTCAGAGCCATAGAAACCGCCGCCGTAGGTGGTGAACACCACGCCCAAGGGACGGGTGCGGGTGTGGTCCGGCATACCGGGGGCGGGAGCGCGGTGACGGCGCCAATTGGCCCCCTCCGGTTTTTTGGCTGGCGCGGCCGCATCGGCCTTCTTGCTGTCCAGATTGTTTTGGACCTCTTTTTCCAGGGCGCCGCCGGCGCCGAAGGAAAATGCCTTGATCACCGCCTGGAGGGGTGATCCCCCCACGATGGGGGAACCCAGACACACCAGGTCGTAGTCCTCAAAATAGAGCTGGTCCTGCAGCCCGACCCAGTCGGTGTTGGCGGCAATGCGCAGGTAAGTCACCTCCCACCCGTAATGAAGGAACGTCTCCCGGAACCAATTGGCGATCTTCTCGGTATTTTTTGTCATGGTAGCGTACAGAAGCAGTGCGCGGCGGGGCTTCATAATAACAGGCATTGACTTGTCCTCCTCAGCTGATACAGGTGTACATGGAATAGGGCGGGCGGGGATCCCCGGTAAAGGTCATGAAGTAGTCCTCCACCACTTCGTTGAGAAAAATATTGGCCTTGGTCAGATCTCGGGGGCTGGGCCTGTTCTGGAAATCATAGTGCCAGATGATAGACCCCTTTTTCCCGCAGCCCATGGGATCGTTGTTTCCCATGGTGGGCGCGTCCTTGCCGAAGCTTTCCTCGTCCTTCGTCTCGGCCCCGTCAGCCAGCGCCTTGCGCTGGGCCGGGGTGAGCCGTTCCCACTCAGCGGCGTTTGGATTCTCCTTATACCGCTGCATGGCAGCCTGGGCGTCATCAATGTTCATTTTCAGCACCATGGCCAGCCGGTCCACCGCAGAGTGGCGCAGCTCCCGGCCGGGGCAGGCGAACTTGCCCACCGCCCGGATGCCATTGACCCGGAGATATTCCACCAGCACTTCCAGCGTGCCATAGCACTCCTCGGGGCCCACGCCGGATCCGCCGTAGGTACAGAACACCACACCGTAGATGGTCTTTTTCTTTATGTCGCTCTTGGAGCCGGGGGCGCCAGTACCCACGTCCATACACACGATGCCGGGGATTCCGGTATCGTAATGGACGCCAGGGATCTGCCCCGGCTGGAGCACCTCGCCCGCCCCGGGGCCCAGGTGTCCGCCGGCCGCTAAAAAGTCCTGGATGCGCTGGTAGACTTCCCGGTTACGGTAGAGCTGCTTCTTCCCCTGGAGGCCCATGAGCATGGATACCTCCTTGTAGGGCAGGCCGGCAATGATGGGGGAACCCAGGCACACCAGGTCGTAGTCCTCCACAAACAGTGGGTCCTTGTCCCAGTCCCGCCGGGGATCGATCTTTACCAAATCAGTATCAAAGCCGTTTTCCTCACAGACCTTTTGAAACTCCCCGGCCACCAAGGCGGTGTTGCCGGTGATGGAGCCGTAGAGCACCAAGGCTTTCCGTTTTGCCATGCGATCTCCCTCCTTCTTTCATCTATCGGTCCGCCGTGGCAGTTCCACCGTGGCCTCCACCACCTGAATGATGTCGCCGTCCAGCGTCTCTGCCCAGCAGGACAGGTCGGCCAGCGCCGCGCCGTCCCGCAGGTATTTGTCGGTGACCACGCCCTTGCAGATGGCGGTGTCCCCCTCCATGCCGTGGCGGTTGACAAATTTGCCGGCCATGGCGGGAACCTTGCCGAGAATGTCCAGGCCGGGCTTGTTCTCCGACATACACTGGAACAGGTTCTGGAAGCGCCATTTGAAGCCCCGCAGGAACCCGTCGTCCCCCATCCAGTTGGTCACCATGCGCAGGATGAAATTCCGGGCGGTGAAATTGTAGAACACCGCTCTGGCCCCTGGGATGCGGCAATAGGAGTAGTGGCGGGCCATAAAGTGCAGCTTCTGTCCGTAGGCGTCGGTCATCAGCTCCTCCCCCGCTTCCAGGAAGCCCCGGGCATCTGGCATGGAGCGGATCATGTCTCCATGGAGACGGAACATATCCATGTCCGATACGGGTCCCGAGCAGGTGGGTACCGTCTCATCCCCCACCTGGACATCCTCCCAGTACAGGGGTTCCGCCCCCCGGACCTTCTCATTGCGCCACAGGGCGCGGATGGTTTCCCACTCGGCCTGGGTGGTGACATGGACGGGCGGGATGTTGTCCAGCCACTCGTAGGTCTGCTCCAGCTCAGTTGGGACATAGCCATCGGTAATGCGCATCATGGCATTGCGGCCGTAGCCCTTTCCCACGCCCACCAGTCCTCCCTGGGCGTCCCGCATCTCCGCCTGGCCGAATAAGGAAAACTGCCGCAGGGGGGAGCCCTCTACCGGGGTGGTATCGGTCAGCTTCTGTACGGTGCTGTGAAAGGTCAGCACATCTCCGTCATATACCGGGCGGAACAGCTCGATGTCCCCGCCGTCGTTGGCGTAATAAAACACGTTGCCCAAATCGTCTCCCACATCATCCATCATGGGGAAGCCGGAGATGTTCTCTTCAAAGATATAGCAGGGCATGGCAGGCAGACGGCCCCACCGGGTCCCGGCGGCGTAGGCCGGGTCGTTATAGAGGGGGTCATAAGGGTTCCACAGCCGGGCGTAGTCCAGCATTTTGCTCTGGTCGGCCGTGACGGTCCGGTCCGCCATGGGGCCAACACCCCCCCGCTCGGCCACGGTTTTTCTCAGATCGTCCAGCGCCGCCTGCTCTTCCGGCGAATACTGATTGGGATAAAAGGTCTGAAATTTCTGATTTGTAATCTTCATAGCAGCCTCCTTACAGCGAATTGATCTCCGCCACATGGTGGCAGGCGATGAAGTGCTCCGGCACGATCTCCACCAGAGGAGGCTGTGCCTGCCGGCACAGGTCAGTGGCGTAAGGGCAGCGGTTGGCAAACCGGCAGCCGGGCTTGGGCTCCACCGGGGAAGACAGTTCCCCCTGAAGCAACACCCGGCGGCGCTCCACATGGATGCTGGGGATGGGGATGGCGGACAGCAGGCCCTTGGTATATGGGTGCAGGGGGTGATCGAACAGCGCATCGGAGGGACATTTCTCCACCACCGTGCCCAGATACATGACCAGGATATCGTCTGAGATGTGCTTGACCACGGACAAGTCGTGGGTAATAAAGATGTAGGTCAGCCCCTTTTCCTCCTGAAGATCCTGGAGCAGGTTGAGGATCTGGGCCTGAATGGACACGTCCAGGGCGGATACCGGCTCGTCGCAGACGATGAACTTGGGGTCCAGCGATAGGGCCCGGGCAATGCCGATGCGCTGCCGCCGTCCGCCGTCCAACTCATGGGGATAGGAATACGCCAGCCGACGGGCCAGGCCCACGGTATCCATCAGCTCGTAGACCCGTTTCTGCAGTTCCTCCTTGGTCTTGCACAGGCCATATATCTTCAAGGGGTCCGCAATCAGTTCCGACACGCAGTACCGGGGATTGAGGGAGGAAAACGGGTCCTGGAAAATGAGCTGCATGTTCCGCCGCAGCTCCTTCTGCTCCTTCTTGGACAGACCTGTGGTGGGCCGCCCTTCAAAGAGGATCTCCCCTTCGGTGGCCTCCTGGAGTCCCAGTACGGTCCGGCCCAGGGTGGATTTGCCGCAGCCCGACTCGCCCACCACCCCGAGGGTCTTGCCCTCACCGATGGAAAAGGATACGTCGTCCACGGCGTGGAGCATTCCCGCCGGGGTACGGAAATATTTTTTCAAATGGTTGACTTCCAGCAGTTTAGCCATGGTCTGCCTCCTTTGCGTCGCCCGATGCGGAAGCGGTCACGCCCTCCCTCTGACAGCGCAGGCATTTGACGAAGTGCCCCGGGGAGATTTCCGCCGCCTTGGGGTTAACGGTCCGGCACCGCTCCTCCGCGAAGGGGCAGCGGGGATGGAACTTACACCCCTCCGGCAGCCGAGCGGGGTCGGGCATCAGGCCGGCGATGGGCTTGAGCCGCCGTTCCTTCCGGTCCAGGCTTGGCAGGGAGTGGAACAGCCCTTTGGTGTACGGGTGGGCCGTCTCATCGAAAATGTGTTCCAGACTGCCGAACTCTACGATTTCTCCCGCGTACATGACGGCCACCTTGTCGCAGGTTTCCGCCACCACGCCCAGATCATGGGTGATGAGAATCATGGAAGTGCCAAATTCGTCCTTCAGCGTTTTCATCATATCCAGCACTTGGGCCTGGATGGTCACATCTAGGGCTGTGGTAGGTTCATCCGCCAAAAGCAGCTTCGGGTTGCAGGCCAGAGCCATGGCGATGACCACCCGCTGCTTCATCCCGCCGG
Organism: uncultured Eubacteriales bacterium; assembly: GCA_900549885.1. Lineage (GTDB taxonomy): Bacteria > Bacillota > Clostridia > Oscillospirales > Oscillospiraceae > Enterenecus. Next base: position 6,254 of record URQA01000002.1, read on the forward strand.
AGAACTGGTGGGGGTAGTCCCGCCCCCGTGAGGCTGGAATCCCCACCTTCTCCAACATTTCCAGCGCGCCCTTAAGCGCCTCAGACTTTGAACAGCTGCTGTGCAGCCGGATGACCTCCGCAATCTGGTCATCTACCCGAAGCACCGGATTCAGGGCAGTCATGGGGTCCTGGAAGATCATGGATATCTTGCCGCCCCGGATTTTCTGCATCTCCTTTTCCGTCTTTTCCAGAAGATTTTCTCCGTCGAACAGCACCTTTCCGGACACGATCTTTCCAGGCGGGCTGGGGATCAAACGGAGAATGCCTTTGGCCGTGGTGGTCTTGCCTGCGCCCGTCTCCCCCACCAGTCCCAGGGTGTCCCCGTGCCGGAGAGCGAGATCGATGCCGTTGACGGCAGCCACATCGCCGTCCTCCGTATAGAAGTGAATGGCCAGATCCTTGATCTCCAAAATATTGTCGTTCATCTCCGGCCCTCCTTAATTCTTAAGCTTCGGGTCCAGCGCGTCCCGCAGTCCATCGCCAAACAGGTTGAATCCAAACAGGGTCAACATGATCGCCAGTCCCGGGAAGGTAGACATGGGCCAGAAGGAGCGGATCACCTCCCGGCCTTCCGCCACCATGGAGCCCCACTCCGCTGTGGGCGGCTGAACGCCAAGGCCGATAAAGGACAGGGACGAGATCATCAGGATACATCCGCCGATACGCAGTGTGGAATCCACAATGACCGGAGAGAGGATGTTGGGCACGATCTGCCGGAACATAATGCGGGCATTGGACGCGCCGGTGACCCGTGCCGCTTCCACATACTCCTGATCCCGGATGCCCAAAACCAAGGCCCGGAGCAGCCGGGCATAGCCGGGCACACAGCCGATGCCGATGGCCAGCGCCGTGTTGAAGATTCCCTGGCCCAGTGCCGAGGAGATACATACCGCCAGCAAAAAGCCGGGAATGGCCATGATCACGTCCATGACCCGCATGATCACGCCGTCATAGACTCCGCCGAAATAGCCGGCGGACACACCGATGATCCCGCCCACCACCAGGCCGAATACAATGGACAGAATGGAAACCAGCAGGGAAACCCGCCCGCCATAAATGATGCGGGACAGGGTGTCCCGGCCCACATCGTCCGTGCCCAGCGGATGGGCGAAGCTGGGATATGCCTTCATATTGGTGTAGTCTTGGACATCGGGGTCATAGGGCGCCACAAAATCGGCAAAGACTGCAGCCAAAACCAGCACCAGCACGATCACCAGGCCCAGCATGGCCAGCTTATTGCGGGTCAGGCGGTGGAGCACATCCCGCCACTGGCTGCGCTTGCGCCCGTAGTCCAGGCTATCCGTCGGCGGAGCCTGAATGGCGCGTTTGGATGTTTTAGGCATGGACCGCTCCCTCCTTTTCTCCGGCCGGGCCGCGCTTCTTTTTCTTCCCCGCCGTATACTGGGCCATAATGCGGGGATCTACGAAGCCGTAAATCAGGTCTGTGACCAGATTGATGATGCAGATCAGCGCTGCCAGGATCAGCACGCACCCCTCGATAATGGGGAAATCCTTATTGTTGATGGCCGTCATCATCAACGACCCCAGTCCCGGCATGCCGAAGATTGTCTCCACCACCACGGAGCCAGACACCAGAATGCCCAGCTGTGCCCCCACCGTGGTGATCACCGGGATGAGGGCGTTGCGCAGGGCGTGCCGGCGAATGACCACGCTCTCCTTCTGTCCCTTGGCCCGGGCCGTGGTGATATAGTCTTGGCGCACCACATCCAGCATGGACGAGCGGGTCATCCGCGTGATACTAGCGATGAAGGATAAGCCGGAGGCCAGCGCAGGCAGCACCCAGTCCCGAAGCTGTGGCGCCTGGGTGGTAGGAAAGGAGGCGTCAAAGATCTTCAAGTTAATGGCAAAGGCGATCATCAGCATCAGCGCCAGCCAAAAGCCCGGCACCGCGGCGAAGATAAGGGAAAAGAAGGTCACAATGCGGTCTAAGATAGAGTTCTGCCTGGTGGCCGAGATTACCCCAAAGGGGATGCCCAGGCCCACCGCGATGATAATGGAGATGATGGCCAGCTCCAGTGTCAGCGGGAACCGCTGCAAAATCGTCTGGCCCACCGGCAGACCGGTCTGGAAGGAGTCACCCAGATCTCCCCGGGTGATGATTCCCTGTAAATAGGAGAAGAATTGGACCAAAAATGGTCGGTCCAGCCCCAGCTCCGCTTCCTTTGCGTCATACTGCTCCTGGGTATAGGTTCCACCCAGCGCCGCGGCGACGGGATCGCCGGGACCCACGCGGTCAATGGTGAACACGATCAGCACCACACCCAGCATCACCGGGATGACCCAGAGCAGCCGCCGCAGAATAAATTTTGCCATACTCTCACCTCAGCGTTATGGTGAGGGGCGCGGGCCATCACCCGCGCCCCTGGTGCAGTTTCATCTCTCGGTTCAGGCGACGGTCACAGCCACGATGTCGATGCTGCGGGCGTTCAAGCCAGTCACATTCCCGATGTTGTTGTGGTAGAGCACCACAGCCTGAGCATAGCCGATGGGGAGGGTCCGGTAGTTGTCAAAGGCCCATTGCTGGACGGCATCGTATTCCGCCTGGCGGGTCTGTTCGTCCTTCGCCACACGGGCCGCCTCAATGTGCTCGTTAAACTCGGGATCTGACACACGGGCGCCGCCGTTGGTGGAATTCTGGCCAATCGTGTCTAGTACTTGGGAGTCCAGATAAGTACCTCCGCCGGTACCGAAAATGGAGATATCCGTTCCATTTGCCATTAGGATGGGAATCGCGGTAGCAAAGTCGTAGGACTCCACCGACAGGTTGATGCCTACCTCTTTCAGCATGGCTTGCACGATGGTGGCGCATTTGTCATTGGTGGGCATGGTGGGAATGACTACCTTCATCTCCATTCCGTCCCCATAACCGGCCTCAGCCAGAAGTTCCCGGGCTTTTTCCGGGTTGTACTCGTGGACGCCGATGGGTGTGTAGTAAGTAGAGCCTTTGATCAGGATGGAGTCGGCCACCTCGCCCAGAGAGCCAAACACGGCGGCCACGATGGAATTCGTATCCAGGGCCAGGGAGATAGCTTCCCGCACCCGGATGTCGTCAAATGCGGGATTATACTCCGGTAAGCACACCGCCAGCAGGTCCCACTTGGGGAACAGCTTGGTAGTCACCTCGCCGTAGGCGCCGTCCTGAGCCGCCAGATAATCGGCCTCAGCCACATCCAGAGCAATATCCAAGGCACCGTTTTCAAAATCAGCGATCATAGTGGTGGCCTCAGAGTAATGGCGGATGGTGACGGTTTCGGCGTCGGGCAGCTCGCCCCAGTAGTCATCCCGGCGGGTATAGGTGGAATGGGAGCCCTCCACGTTCTCATCGCACACATAGGGACCGGTGCCGCAGGGGGCGTTCCACCAGGCGTCGGGATTGGCCTTGACATATTCCTCGTTGACCACAGAGGCCCAGCGGTCGTTGGACAGGTTGTACAGCAAATCGGCAGAAACCGTGGTCAGCTTGAGGTACAGGTCGTTGCCCTCGATATAGCTGTTATCATAGTCAATGTCGTCGTAACCTGGGTCAAACTGGTTGTTCTCAAAGACGAAGCGGGACAGGGAGTACAGCACGTCCTCCGGAGTGAGAGGGTCGCCATTGGAGAACACCGCATCATCCCGGATGGTGAGCTTCAGCAGGTCGTCCTCCACCCACTCCCAGGAGGTGGCGATGCTGGGTTCCACCTCCATTGTCTCATAGTTGAGCTTCAGGATCGTGTCATACACCATGGTTAGCCCCAAGCCGCAGTTTGCGTTGCTGCAGGGGTCAAAGGTGTCCGTGGCATCCATGGTGCCTACGGTAAGCGTCTTGGGACCGGCAGGTTCGCTGGACTGCCCCGGCCCGTCAGAGCCGCCGGGGGCGGGACTTTCGTTGGAGGGGGCGCCGCACGCGGCCAGAGACAGAGACATTATCAGAGCCAGCGCAAGAGATGACCATTTTTTCCAGTGCTTCATGTTTGTGATCCTCCTTCATCATCATGTTCTGCTTTCTATTGCAACAGGCGGACCCAACCCGCTCTGCTACCGACATATTCAGGATATGTTTCTCACCGGACAGACATTGCAAGGCGGCTTGCCTTTGTGTTAAGATATTCTCACCAAACTGCTGGAGGGATCATATGGAGATTATGCAGCTACGCTATCTGAAAGAAGTCGCCCGCCAGGAAAGCTTCACCCGCGCCGCAGAGCTTCTGCACATTACGCAGTCCGCCTTGTCCAAGTCTATCGCCAAGCTGGAGGACGAAGTGGGAGTCAAGCTGTTTGAACGGGACGGGAACCGTATCCACCTCAATCCCTTTGGAAAGGCCATCCTGCGATCCAGCGACCAGGCTCTGGTCGATTTGGAGAATGGTTTGAAACAGGTGCGGGAAATGGCGGGGCTGGAACAGGGAACTGTACGGGTGGGCGTGGGTCCAGAGGTGTTTATCAAGCATTTGGTCAAGGATTTCCTGCTGCGCCACCCCAACGTCTCTATGACCTGTCTGCTTCACTCCCCGGAACAGATGACGGCCAATCTGGAAGCGGGAACGATGGACTTTGTCGTGACCACCGATCCTGTGACGGGCAGCGGCATCAACTGGGAGCCGATTTATTTGGACGAGCTGACGGTGCTCATGTCTGAGCGCCACCCTCTGTCCGGGCGAACAAGCATTTTCTTGGAGGAGCTGGCCAATGACCGTTTTGTCATCAGCAATATGGGGCCGGGGATGCGGAGCAACGCCTACGAGCTGTGTCGGAAGGCGGGGTTCGAGCCCAAGGTGCTCTACGAGGGATATGACACGGAAATGACCGGAGAGCTGGTGGCGCAGGGCGCGGCGGTGATGATCACCCCCCGCTCCATCACAGAGGGGGTCCGGCGCTTCATGGGGGCGCACGCTCCAAAGCCCGCTGTCGGCGTACCCCTGGCGGATGCCTTTACCCATCGGGAAATTGGGATTGCCGCCAAACAGGGGCACTTCCAATCTGCGGCGGCGCTGGCGTTCTACGAGATAATTGTGAATTATTTCACATCTATACGTTCAGTATAGGGCAGAAGAATCATGTTGTCAAATTCACAAAATTATGTTTCTCTATGAATTTCAGGAATAGTCTCCGTCGATATAACCCGATTGAACTTCTCCTCTGGTTCTCGCTTCCTATCGCCAGTCCACACCACTTGTCAGCCCCTACGGGCCTGTCCCCAAGGAGCGTTCCCTCGGATTTTCTCTTTCTGATTGGAACATACAGCCGCGCCGTTATACTCACGGCGCGGCTGTATGTTGTGTCCGGCTTGGATGCCAGTCTTTCCCGGACAAAGAAGCTCCCCGTCTGGGCAGCGGAGGCGGGCGCCAGAAAGCTGAGAAACCTCCACAGTCCTATGCCACTTTCCCTTTTGGCAGACAAAAAACGTTAAAAAATATCCCGAAGCGTAAATTTTTTCCTGTACCTTTCTTCCATTTTTCGCTATAATAGCTATTAGACCATATTCGACATCCATACCGGGGAGGCGCGCGTCATGTCAGATACCAGTTCTGTCTCATCCGTCCCCGCACCTGATCAAACCTTTTTATCCCATCTCACCCTTGCCGACCTGATGGGAGACTCGGTGCTTCAGGATCTGCTCCACTCAATCTACTCCATCTCTGGCCTGCGCATCTCGCTGACCACCTGCCAGGGGGACCGTATTCTTGCCCTCCATGAATATATGACGCCCTTCTGCATCCGGGCAAATAAGGACCCTGCGCTTCACCATGCCTGCCTTCTCTGCACCCAGGCCGCCGGAAGCCGGGCCGCCGCCCAAAAGGCCCCTTTTCTCTATCGCTGTTACGCCGGACTGGCCTGTGCCGCAATCCCCGTGTTGGTGGAAAATACCTATGTCGCCACCTTGGTCACCAGCGGCTTCCGGGTCGAGGAACGGGAAATGGAGCAGCTCGAGCAGATGCGCCCGGACCAGTCCCATCTGGTTTCCGAGAATGTAGACCTCAGCGCGCCCTTTCTACACCGCCAGCGTATTATGGACATCGCAAACCTCCTGTCTGTCGCCGCTCGCTACATTGCCGAGGCCGGCCTGCGCAACCGCATGCAGGGAGAACTCCACCAAAAACGGCTGGAACTCATGCGCCAGCAGCAGGTGCAGCTTAACACCGAAAAACTGCTCAGCCAGGCGGAGTTCAAGGCCCTTCAGTCTCAAATCAACCCCCATTTTTTGTTCAACACCCTCAACGCTATCAGCCAGCTGGCCATCTTGGAAGGCTGCGATCAGACGGCCGAGGCCATATTCTCCCTGTCTGCCCTTTTCCGCCGTTGTCTCAAGAAAAATGACTCCTTCCCCCCGCTCCGGGAAGAGGTGGACAATGTCTCGGAATATATCGCCATCAAGAAGCTGCTCTATCGGGACCGGATTCAGTATCGCTGCGATGTGGATTCCAGCTGTCTGTCCCTTCGTGTGCCGTTGTTTTCTCTTCAGCCGTTGGTGGAAAACGCTCTTCTCCACGGTCTGGAGCCGAAAAAAGAAGGCGGGACCCTCACCCTTTCCGTCCATCGGCAGGCCGGTTTTATCGTGGTCCGGGTGGAGGATGACGGTCTGGGGTGTTCTCAGGATTCCATAGAACGGATTCGCGCATGTCCTCCGGATCACAGTCGGTCCGATCTGACGGGGATCGGAATGGGAAATGTGATCCGGCGATTGTCCGACCACTTCGGCCCAGCGTTCCACTGGACCATAGACAGCGCTCTCGGCCAGGGCACACGAATCGCTCTGTATCTCCCCGCCGAAAAGGAGGATAAAACACATGCCCCTCACTGTTCTTGTGGTGGATGACCAGCCCTTAGAGGGCGAGATGATCGCTCTGGTCCTGAAACGGGATCGTCCTGATGCGGTCTATGTCGGTCAGGCCCTCGATGCTGCCGACGGAATCCGCATGGCCTCGCTGCTCAACCCAGGACTCATCTTTCTGGATATCAAAATGCCCGGAATGAACGGTCTGACCGCCATCTCCCATCTGCACCGCGCCAGTCCCGGCGTTCATATCGTCATGCTCACCGCCTTTGACGACTTTGAATTTCTGCGCACTGCGCTGCGAGCTGGCGCTCGAGACTATCTGCTCAAGCCTGTGCGTCCGGCGGACATTCTCTCCGCACTAGACCGTCTGGATGCCCCTGCTGTCCCCCTTCCGCCTGCCGAGGTCCCCCTTCCCTCCCCCGATCAGCTATGGAGCAGGCTGCGTCAGGCCATACACGGCGGCGATCCGGAGCAGGCGCAGCAAGCCGTCCGCGCTTGCCTGTCCTACTATGGCCCATTGGATCAACGTACTTTAATATACACCTGCGTACGCTGTATGGAATTCGCATCAGCACTGGCCGAGCAGGCCAGTGCTGTCCAGTCCGTCGACGGACTCCGCTTTTTGTACCAGGAATTTGTTCTGGAAGTATCCTCCCTGAAAAATCCGGACCTTCTGGAGCCCGCCTTTGCCAACTACGCGCAAAAAGCGGCGGATATCTTCAGCCACAGCGCCGGAGATACGAGCTACCGACAAATCGCTGCGGCCAAGCAGTATATCAACGAGCACTTTCACGAGCCGCTGCAAATGTCCGAGGTAGCTGGTAAGCTCTACCTGTCCACTGCCTATTTTTCCCGGCTGTTTAAGGAGAAAATCGGGATGACCTTCTCGGACTATCTGGCCTCCTGCCGGGTGGAGCGCGCCCGACAGCTGCTGGCCACCACTGATCTTTCTATTTCAGAGGTGGCCAACGCCATTGGCTACCAGGAGGCCAATTCCTTCTCCCGTCTGTTCAAGACCCGTACCGGCCAGTCTCCCTCTGAATACCGCGCATCCCGGATGCGAAACCCGGGATAACGCTGCGGCATGCCACCACCCCCTCTGCTGGGGGTGGTGTTTTTTCTTTCCATTCATCACAAAGTTGGATAGCCCAGGCCGCGTTTCCGACAAATCTTGATATATACAGGTGGATTCACGGCATTGTCCCCCTCCCGCACCCATGTCAAAATAAGTGTAATACGAGAGAGGAGGGACACAATGGGTACCGCTCGTCCCCTTTACAAGTCATTTTTATCGATTCTGCAGGAAGAACTGGTTCCCGCCCTCGGCTGCACGGAACCCATTGCCATCGCTTACGCCGCCGCCGTGGCCGCGCGCCGGGCGGGCGGTCCGCCCCGTTCCATTCTGGCTGAGTGCAGCAGCAATATCATCAAAAATGTAAAAAGCGTCACGGTTCCCAACTCCGGCGGAATGCGCGGAATCGCTGCTGCGGCCCTTCTGGGCGCCCTGGGCGGCGACCCGAACCGGCAGCTGGAGGTCTTACAGACCGTCTGCCCCCAGCAGATTGCCCAGGCGCGGGCTATGGAGGCGGCCGGGGTCTGCCGGGTCTCATTGGCCCGGGATCAGCCGGGCCTGTACCTGTGTCTGACCCTAACCTCTGATTTTCACACCGTATCCGTCACCATCTGCGGTACTCACACCAATATCACTCGGCTGACCCAGGATGGGCGGACGGTTTATCAGTCTGACGATACCGGCCAGGAATGCGTGGACCGATCCGCCCTATCCCTGGCCTCCATCCTGGACTTTGCACAATCCGCCCGGATCGAGGATCTGCGCTCCATTCTTCTGCCCCAGATTCAGTATAATACAGCCATCGCAGAAGAGGGCCTGCGAGGTGCCTATGGCGCCCAGGTAGGGCGGACCCTGATGACATACGCCCATGCCGGAGACCTCTTTGCCCGTTTGCGGGCCGCGGCCGCCGCAGGCTCCGACGCCCGGATGAGCGGCTGTACCCTGCCGGTGGTCATCAACTCTGGCAGCGGCAACCAGGGCATCACTGTCTCTGTCCCCGTTATCCTGTATGGGCGCTCCCAGGGCGTGCCAGAGGACATGATCTATCGCGCCCTGGCGCTGGCCAACCTGACCGCAATCTATCAAAAAACGGGAATCGGCCGCCTGTCCGCCTATTGCGGGGCAGTGAGCGCCGCCTGCGGCGCGGCTGCCGGCATTACCTGGCTGGCTGGGGGCGGCCTGCGGCAGATCGAGGATACGGTGGTCAACGGCCTGGCCAATGTCTCCGGCATCGTGTGCGACGGGGCCAAGGCCTCCTGTGCCGCCAAAATCGACGCCGCTCTGGAGGGGGCGCTTCTGGGCCACCAGCTGGCTATGGCCGGCCGGCATTTTTCCCCGGGAGACGGCATCGTCCAGCCTTCCGCCGATCAGACTGTATCCACGGTAGGTCGGCTGGGACGCGAGGGCATGCGTCAGACCGATCTGGAAATTCTGAACATCATGCTGGGCCGCTGACCCAGAAACAGCAGCGCGAGAGGAGTGCGGAACAAATCTATGGATCTCATCAAGCTGGCGATCATTTTTATCGTTATCATCGTCCTAATCAACTTCAAGATTCGCCTGAACATCGCCGTGGCGGTGGGGGCGGTGCTGGGCGCTATTCTATACCAGATGGGCTTTGTCCACTCCTTTGAAGTGGCTTGGCGGGGCGTGTGGAATGCGGACACCATTTCCGTCATCGTGATCACTTACCTTATCACCTTCCTTCAGCGGATGATGGAGCAGAAGGGCGATCTGCTCCTGGCCCAGCGCTCCCTATCCGGCATCTTCAACAGCCGCCGGGTCAACGCCTCTGTGGCCCCTATCTTCATCGGCCTGCTGCCTTCTCCTGCCGCCGCCTTCATCGCCGGCGATATGGTGAAAAGCTCCTGCGGAGACTATCTGGACAAAAATGAGCAGGCCTTCGTCACCAGTTATTTCCGCCACATTCCGGAAAGCTGTCTGCCCACCTATTCCTCCATTATCCTGGCTGTGAGCCTGTCCGGCGTGGCCCTGAACGGCTTTTTGTTGTCCATGGTCCTGCCGGTCGTGCTGCTGATCGTGCTGGGCTATCTGTTCTACCTGCGTCGGGTTCCCAAGGATACCGGCCTGCCCCCCGCCCAGAGCAAGGCCCGGGAGTGGCGGAACCTGGTAGCCAGCCTGTGGCCCATCGCCCTGGCCATTGTATTGGTCATCGCCGTCCCCTACATCCCCTTCTCCGCCATTTCCGGTTTTCCTCCCGCAGCGGCGGAGTTCCTGGGCAGTTTCCCCGTGTGGCTGGCCGTGATTATCTCCATCGTCCTGTATTTTTTCATCGGCCGGTTCCGATTCAAAGAGGTCACTCCCTACTTCTCCAGTGCCTTTGAGCTCAACATCATGCTCAACACCGTGGTCGTCATGATCTTCAAAGAAATTCTCACGGAAAGCGGCGTCATCGCCGAGCTTCCAGACACACTCTCCAAACTGCCCATCCCCACCTTTCTGGTGTTCGCCCTGCTGTTCCTCATCGGCACGATTGTGGGCGGCTCCACCGCTATTGTCACATTATGTACCGCCCCGGCCTTTGCCGCCATGCCTGATGGAGGTGTGCCTCTGCTGATGCTCCTCATGTGCTTTTCTTATGCGGCCATGCAAATCTCTCCCACCCATCTGTGTCTGACCCTCATTGCCGAATATTTTGACAGCAACTTTGGTGTCCTCGTGAAAAAAACCATTCCCGTCATTGCCATCTTCATGGTCCTGATCCTGGGCTACTACCTGCTGTTGACCCTCTTCCTGTAACTGCGGCGGCCGTCTGGCTAAGACACTCTCGCAGGAGACAGGAGATACCGAACGTGAAACATCTGGGGAGCTGCCGTTTCGGCAGCTCCCCAGATGTTTATCCGTGTCATTTCCACACCGCACCCTGGCCCAACTCATCCCATGCGGCGCTCCAGCTCCGCCATCCGCCACAGACGGGGATAGGCATAGGCGAAAAACGTGCGCAGAGCAGCGCAGTGATAGTTGCGGTCCATGCCGATCCAGTCCCGGCGGCAGCCGCCGTTGCACAGGGGCAGCCACTGGCAGCCCGCGCACTCCTGGGGCGCGCCCTGACCCTCCCGGCAAAAGCGCAGGGCGGTCTCGCTCCCGGCCAGTTCTTCCAGGGTGTGCTCCCCCAGCTTTCCCATCCGCCACTGGTCCAGCACAAAGAAGTCGCAGGGATAGACGCTGCCGTCCCCCTCCACCACAAAATAGCGGCCGCAGGTGCCGGCGGTGGCACAGGTACCCGCCCTCTGCCCGGCCAGCAGGTGGACATAGTCGTCAAACAGCCGGACGCTCACATAGTCCCCCTGCTCCCAATCCTGGTACCACAGGTCAAAGACGGTGCACAGGAATCTGCCGTACCGCTCCGGCGTAAGGGAGAAGGGGCGCCCTCCCCGCTCCTCCTCCATGGGGTCCAAACAGGGAATGAACTGGAGGTAGCGCCCTCCCAGTTTTTTCAAGTTCTGATAGATCGCCTGCCCCCGCCGGGCGGCAGGGCCGGTGACCACACACAGCAGATTCACCTCCACCTGCCATTTCTGGAGCAAAGTCAGGGTCCGGGCCACCGTGTTCCAGGTACCCCTGCCCTGAGAATCCACCCGGTTAGCATCGTGGAGATCCTTGGTCCCGTCCAGGGACAGGCCCACCAGGAACCGGTTGTCCCGGAAGAACCGGGCCCAGTCCTCGTCGATGAGGGTGCCGTTGGTTTGGATGGAGTGCTCCACCGTCAGCCCAGGCCGCAGGTACTGCCGCTCCAGCTCCACAAAGCGCTGGAAGAAGGGCAGCCCCCGGACCATGGGTTCTCCCCCCTGGAAGGCGAAGCTCACCCGGGACTCGGCTTCTTCCATGGCCTGGCGGATCATAAGCGCGGCGGTATCCTCGTCCATCAGGCCCAGGTCGTGGTCCTGACGATGCTCGGACACATCCTCATAAAAACAGTATCTGCATCGCAGATTGCACCGGCCTGAGGCTGGCTTGATGAGCATGGACACAGTGTTCACAGTCTGGCTTCCTCCTTGTTCTGGATCAGCTGTCTAGCCAGGGCTGCCAGCAGGCGGATCGACGGATTGGTGCCGGAACGGGACCAGACCATCCGCACGTGGATCCCCTGAAAAACGCCGTTAGCCCGGGAATATAAAGGGACGGTGACCAGCCCGGCCCAGCTGGGAATGGGAAATTCCAGGTCAATGATGGAAATGCCGTACCCGAGGGACACCGCATATACCCGGTCGGCGTTGGAATCCACGTACCGGGAGATTTTAGGATAAAATCCATCCTTCCCGCACAGGTCCACCAAGGTATACACCGAGGCGCCGCACTCATCCTGGCTAAGCACAACGAATTGTTCATCCTTGAGCTGAGGAACCTCCAACCTGTCCGCCAGGGCCAAAGGATGACGGGAGGGCATCAGAATGGAGGGTGAGTTCTGATAGACCTCCATTCCCTCCAGGTCGGGCAGGGAGAACAGGTCGAAGCCCTTTCCAAACCCCACGTCCAGCAGTCCTTTTTCCAACCCCTCCCGCAGTTTGGAAAAGCCGCATAGGGAGATGGACAGCTCCACCCTGGGATACCGCTCCTGAAAAAGCTTGAGCAGAGGTGAGACGAACAGGGATGGGTCGATGATGTCCAGTATTCCCACCGACAAGGTCCCATCCAGGCCCCGGTTTACATGGCGTGCCCGGTCGATGGCTTCGGTCAGGCGGTGCTCCACCTTTTCCATCTCTCCCCGGAACAAGCTGCCCGCCGGGGTCAGCCCCACTGTGCGGTTGCTGCGGTAAAACAGCTTCAGGCCCAGCTCGTCCTCCAAAAGTGCGATTTGCTTACTTAACGTGGACTGGGCCACAAACAGCCGCTTGGCTGCTTCAGTGAAGTTCAGGCACTCAGCGGCCTCCAGAAAAAAGCGGATCTGCTGTGTAGTCAAGCGGATTCCCCCTTTGTATGTCCTGTACAGCATTTTAGCGCAAACAGTGAACAGAAGCAACTATTTCCACAAAACAGCAATTCCTTTTTGGAATTTTTCCATTCCAAACCAGCCGAGAAATTAGTCTAATTGTCCAAAAATTCTATCTGCCTCCCATTTGTTTTTGGCGGCGGGCCGGCATAGACCTGTAACCCATAGGAAAGGCCGAGGATATTCATTCCAAACTGTAATCATGGTATCCGGATTCACCGTTTTGTACCCGAAGTCCCGGTCCGGTATAATGAAAATCGCTTTGGAGGACGCGTCCGGGCAAAAGAGAGTTTGGATCATTAGGAGGAATGGTAATGAGCACAAAAAAATCAGCACTGTGGTATCTTCACTTTGCAATCACCGTACTGATCATGATCTGCTTCAGCTTCATCCCCACCGTAGGGGAGATCACCCGCTATGGGATGCAGGCTATTGGCATCCTGGTAGGCGTGATCTACGGCTTTGCCACTGTCGGCACCATGTGGGCCGCCCTGGCGGGCATTGTGGCCCTGGGCATCATCGGCGTCATGGGCCAGGTGGTGGCCAGCGCCCTGGGTACCCCCATGATCTGGGGCGTCATCCTGATCCAGGTGATCATGTACGCCCTGGCCAAGGAGGGCGTCACCAAGTTCTTCGCCAACTGGATCATCTCCCGCAAGGTGGTGAAGGGCCGGCCCTGGCTGTACTCCTTCTTCGTGCTGCTGGGCGCCTTCATCGTGGCCATCGTGTCCCCCTTCCCGGCGCTGCTGATCTTCTGGGACATCGTGTACGCCACCTGTGACAACTTCAAGCAGCCCCACAACTGCCGCTGGTCCCAGTTCATGATCCTGGGCGTCACCTTCTCCGCCGGCCTGGGCGTGGTGTCCCTGCCCATGCTGACCTCCAACGGCATCACCGTGTTCGCCAACTACCAGGCCATCGCCGGTGAGAGCATGAACGCCGTGAAGTACGTCATCGCCCTGGTGCCGCTAATGCTGCTGTCCGTGGGCATCTACATCCTGCTGTGCAAGTTCGTGTTCAAGCCGGACATCACCCCCTTCAAGGCCATCGACGTGACCATCGCCGACCAGTCCGCCCTGAAGCTGGGCCGCCGGCAGGTCATCGTGATGCTGGCCATGCTGGTGCTGCTGCTGATCCTGTTCGCCCCCTATCTGCTGCCCGCGGAGTGGGGCCTGACCGCCTTCATGAGCAACCTGGGCCTGTTCGGCGCCTGCGCCGTGATCATCCTGGCCCTGGCCCTGATCAAGGTGGACGGTGCCCCCCTGCTGAACATCCAGGAGGCCGCCTCCAAGAACATCCAGTGGGGCACCGTGTTCATGGTGGCCCTGCTCATGCCCCTGGGCAACGCCATCAGCGGTGCTGACTCCGGCATCATGACCACCCTCACCAGCGTGCTCTCCCCCGTGCTTCAGGGCAAGAGCGTATTCATCTTCTCTCTGATCATTATTGTCATCGGTGTAATTCTCACCAACGTGTCCCAGAACCTGGTGGTCATCGGCATCCTGATGCCCATCGTGGGCGCCATGGCTGGCGAGGGCGTGAACCTGGCCGCCATGACCGTGCTGATCGCCCTGGCCACCCACTACGCAGTGCTGCTGCCCAGCGCCTCCTTCGTCACCGGCATCATGTTCAGCAACGAGAACGTGACCAACGGCTTCCTGTACAAGTACGGCGCGGTGATCTGCGTGGTGTGCGGCGTGTTCGCCGCCACGGTGGGCTACCTGTGGTGCAACCTGATCTTCTGATGTGACACACGACTGTGACATGAAAGGAGCCCCTATGAAAAATCCCAATATCATCCTGGTCCTGATCGACGATCTGGGCTACGGCGACGTGTCCTGCTTCAACCCCCAGTCCAAGATCCCCACTCCCAACCTGGAGCGGCTGGCCCAGCAGGGCCGGCGGTTCACCGACTGCCATGCTTCTTCTGCGGTGTGCTCTCCCTCCCGGTACGCCCTGATGACCGGGCGGTACAACTGGCGCTCCCGTCTGAAGCGTACCGTGCTGGCGGGCACCGCCCCCCACCTGATCGAGGATGGGCGGCTGACCATCGCCGAGCTGCTGCGCCGGGCGGGCTACCGCACCGCCGCCGTGGGCAAGTGGCACCTGGGCATGGACTGGCAGAAGACCGACCCCGACACTGTGCTCAACGACGACGTGTTCAACAAGGTCTCCCCCCTGCCCGACTGGGGGCTGGACTATGACAAGCCCATCCAGAACGGACCCACCGCCAAGGGGTTCGACTACTTCTTCGGCCTGACCGCCTCCCTGGATCAGCCCCCCTATGTGTTCATCGAGAACGACCTGCCCACCTGCCACCCCACCAAGACCCTGGGGGACGACGACTGCAACCACTCCTTCCCCGACTCCATGTTCAAGGGGGACCGGGGCCCCGCGGCGGAGGACTTTGAGTTCGTCACCGCCGTGCCCCGATGCGACGAGAAGGTGCTGGAGCTGGTGGACCAGTACGCCGGCGCGGAGCAGCCCTTCTTCCTCTACTACCCCTCTCTGGCGGTTCACAGCCCCCTGGCCCCCGCACCGGAGTTCCAGGGCAAGTCTCCCCTCGGAGCCTACGGCGACTTTGTCATGCAGATGGACGCCTTTGTGGGACGGCTCATGGATAAGCTGGAGGAGAAGGGTATCGCCGAGGACACCATCCTTATCTTCACCAGTGACAACGGCTGCTCCACCATCACTGACATTCCCGCGCTCCAGGCCCAGGGCCATTATCCCAGCGCCCAGTACCGGGGCGCCAAAGCCGATATCTGGGAGGGAGGACACCGGGTTCCGTTCATCGTGCGCTGGCCCGGCCACGTCCCCGCCGGCAGCACCTGTGAGCAGACTGTCTGCCTGGTGGATATGCTGGCCACCTTCGCCCAGCTCACCGGCCAGACCTACGGCGACGATGCGGGGGAGGATTCCATCTCCGACCTGCCCCTGTGGCTGGGCGGCGACGTGGCAGTGCGGGAGTACACCGTGCACCACTCCCTGTTCGGCTGCTTCTCCATCCGCAAAGGTCCCTGGAAGCTGGAGATGTGCGCCGGCTCGGGCAGCTTCAACTACCCCGTAGAGGGCAAGGACACCGCCGATATGCCCCCGGTCCAGCTCTACAATTTAACCGAGGACGAAGAGGAAATGGTCAATGTGTGCGACCAGCACCCGGACATCGTGGATGAACTGCGCACCGTACTGACCCAGTACATCGTCACCGGGCGCTCCACTCCCGGCGCGCCCCAGGAAAACTACCCCTGCGAGAACTGGCCCGGCCTGGACTGGCTCCAGCAGGCCAACTGACAAAAGAGCGGGGCCTCCCATCCGGGAGGTCCCGCAACGCTTGCGCAGAGGAGTCAAGCTGTGTTATGATAGGAAAAAGGGGTTTGTTGGAGGGGACATATTCATGATCTATCTGCTTTATTTCCTAATCGCCATTGGGGCTACCACAGTGGGTTCGCTTACCGGGATGGGGGGCGGCGTCATCATCAAGCCCCTGATGGACCTGCTGGGCGGCTTCGATGTGGAGACCATCGGCGTGCTGTCCTCCATCACGGTGTTCGCCATGTCCATCGTGTCCGTGGGCAAACAGATCGCCCAGAAGGCCAAGATCGACTTCGGCACCGCCATCCCCCTGGCCCTGGGCAGCGTGGCCGGCGGCCTGCTGGGGCAGTGGATGCTCAAGCTCATCGTGGCCTCCGCCCCCAAGAATCTGGTCACCGTGGTACAGAACGCAGTGCTGTCCGTGCTGATCCTGGCCGTGTTCCTCTATATGCGCAACAAGAGCCATATCAAAAGCATGTCCCTCCACGGGCTTGCGCCGTCGGTGCTGGTGGGCGTGTTTTTGGGCATCTGCTCCTCCTTCCTGGGCATCGGGGGCGGCCCCATCAACGTGGCCCTCATCATCTACCTGTTTGGGTACGACACCAAATCCGCCACGGTGTGCTCTATCGTGACCATTCTCTTCTCGCAAATTTCCAAGCTGGGCAGCGTAGCCCTGTCCACCGGCTTTGCCGTGTACGACCTGTCCATCCTCCCCGTCATGGTGGTGGGCGCCATCGCCGGCGGCTTTATTGGCGCCAGTCTGAGTAAAAAGCTTCAGGAGCAGACGGTGGACAGAGCCTTTAACGCCGTACAGCTGCTGGTTCTTGCCCTGGCCATCGTCAACATCATCCGGAACGCCGCTGGGTGATGAGCGTCGGCCGCACATCTGCGGCCAGACTGCTTTCTTCGCCCTGGCCGACTCTATGAACCATTATTTTATCCCCGCCGTCCGGCGGGCCGCTGGGAGGTTATCTGCTATGAACCACGCTTCTTTCCCCAACATCATTCTCATTCTGGCCGACGACCTGGGCTATGGGGATCTGTCCTGTATGAATCCAGCCTCCGGCATCCAGACCCGAAACCTGGATCGGCTGGCGGAGCAGGGCATGCGGCTGACCGACTGCCACTCCTCCTCCGCCCTATGCACCCCCTCCCGGTATGGCCTGCTCACCGGGCGGTACAACTGGCGCTCCCGTCTCAAGTCCTCGGTGCTCCCCGGCCAATCCTTCCCCCTGCTGGAGCCGGGGAGGGAGACGCTGGCCACCCTGCTCAAAGGCCGGGGCTACCGCACCGCCTGCGTGGGCAAGTGGCACCTGGGACTGGGCTGGCAGACCAAAGAAGGTTATGAGCTGCCCGCCACCTATCAGGATCCCAATGTGGACCAAGACCTCTGCTTTACAGGCATCGACTTCACCGCCCCCATCACCGACGGGCCCAACCAGCATGGGTTCGACTACTTCTACGGCATGCCCGCCTCTCTGGACCAGCCCCCCTTTGTCCACATCGAGAACGACCAGGTGCTCACCCCGCCGGACCACATGACCGGCGTGAAGGGACTGGTCCGTCACGGTCCTGAGCAGCCCTTCGACGTGGAGTACGGCCCGGCGGAGCCTGGTTTTGACCCGGCGGCCATGGTGCCCGAAATGGACGAAAAGGTACTCTCCCTGGTGGACGAGTACGCTGACGGAGAGCAGCCCTTCTTTATTTACTACCCCACCCTGGCCGTCCACGGGCCTCTGATGCCCGCTCCGCAGTTCCGGGGCAAATCCGGTCTGAACGCCTATGCCGATTTTGTCCTCCAGGTGGACGACTTCGTGGGCAGGCTCACGGCCAAGCTGGAGGAGAAGGGCATTGCCGACGACACCATCCTCATCTTCACCAGCGACAATGGCTGCTCTCCGGTGGCCAACTTTCCCCAACTCATCGCGGGAGGGCACAACCCCAGCTATCTTTACCGCGGCTGGAAGGCGGACATCTGGGAGGGAGGCCACCGCATCCCCTTCCTCATCCGCTGGCCGGGGCACATTCCCGCCGGGACAGCGTGCGGCCAGGTGGCCTGCCTGACCGACCTGTTCGCCACCTTCGCCCAGATCACCGGGGCCCAGTATGGCGACGGGGCGGGAGAGGACTCGGTGTCCCTGCTGCCCCTACTGCAGGGGGAGGACCGCCCCGTCCGGGACACCCTGGTCCACCACAGCGCCGACGGCTCCTTCTCCATCCGCAAGGGGCCGTGGAAGCTGGAGCTGTGCCGGGCTTCCGGCGGGATGCGTCCCCCCTGCACCGATGGCAGCCTGCCCCCCTATCAGCTCTATCGGCTGGACAGCGACATGGGCGAGCAATACAATCTGTATGAGGGCCAGCCTGAGGTCGCCCAGGCACTGATGGACCAGCTGGCAGAGTACATTCGCACCGGACGCTCCACCCCCGGCGCCCCCCAGAAAAACTGCCCCTGTAAGAATTGGCCCGGTTTGGACTGGATGAACCTAAACGTGTGAGAAATAGGTCTGGTTTATAAACATTAAGGGATTTAGGCGCATCTTACCGCGCCTAAATCCCTTTCTTTCTATTTGGCCCACACACCTCGATAAGGAACAAGCAGCTTGGATCTGCTGCATTTTCTCAAGGCCGAGATGCGCCACCCCTATTTCTCCATGCCCTATCTCTTTTTGAGATTTGTCTCGGATTATGCCTCTGCCAGATTGCGTTACATGGGCGTACATTTCTCCCTCTCTATCACACACTTCCGTGAAATAAAAAGTCCGGGGCAGATAATGCCCCGGACTTAGATGCGAATCGGCAACCATATACTTTGTGCCACACGGCGTGGCACACCCTTCCCGCAATCAAGATTTGGTGTACCCGGCCATCTCCTGAGCCGCTAAGAAGCCGCTGGCCATGGCCCAGCCCATTTCACCGAACTTGCCGCCCTCATCGCTCTCCTTGAGCAGGCCTCGACAGCAGTCTCCGGCGGCGTACAGACCGGGGAAAGGCTTCCCATTCCGATCCAGTACCCGCAGGTTGTCGTCGTTGACCAAGCCGCCCTCTGCGCCTTCATTGAACCGGGTCAGGAACAGAGCGTAGAAGGGCCCCTGCTCCACTGGTCGCAGGAAAGGCGCCGCCTTTCCGAACTGACTGTCCTGTCCAGCGGCGCAGTCTGCGTTGTACCGGGCGATCTGGGCCAGGAAGCCCTCCATATTCACCCCGGTCTTTTCTGCCAGTTCCTCCAGGGTATCCGCTTTTTTGGCTGCCAGATCGAAGGTACATTCCTCTTCCAGTTGCTCCCGCCAGGGGCGCATACATTCCACGTCTACCGGCGGGCCGGCTATATCCCCCCGGATGAGCTTATCACCCAGCAGTTCCAGCGTGGGTGTGTCCACCACAGCCCACCCGATCTTACCCGGCTGGTCCTCCATAGGGCCCACATGACGGCCCGGATCGCCTGGATCGCCCTCATTGGTAAAGCGCTCTCCCCGGGTGTTCACCATCACCATCTCCGGACAGCGGGCCAGGCACACAGAGCTGTACGCAAAGGGATGGTGCGTAGGTCCAAACAGGGGAATTTTCACATGCTTTAAGTCAATGGCCCCGCCGATGTCCTCCACCATGTGGATGGCGTCGCCGGTATTAGCCGCCATGGTGAAGGTATGGGTGGGGAATCCCTCGTTGAAGGCGGGCAGCACCCGGTCCATAATCTCCCTGCTGTTGGAGAAGCCGCCGCTGGCCAGCAGACAGCACTTGGCCTCTACCAGCGTCTCCCCCCCCGGGTCAGCGGCTAAAACAGCACGGAACGCGCCGCAATCATCCAGCAAGAGCTTCTTGGCCGCGTGCTCGGTGAGGATGGTCACTCCCAGCTCCTTGCACCGGGCCAGCATAGACTCCACCACAAAGGTGCCCATCCAGCCAGGACCCATGGAATGGTCCGTGGACTTGACGTTGGCCGTGCGCTTTGGAAAGTCCACATAGGCCTCCGCCCCCCAGGACATGAAGGCCGCCATGCCTGGGCTTACGTCGGCAAACCGGACCAGCTTGATGTAATCCTTCAGATCGCTGTAGTCGTACAGCCAGTCGAACATATCCGTGACGGCGTAGGTGGCCTTGTACACCAAGTCCCGGCTGAGCTCACCCTTGGAGTTCTCCCACAGCCGCTGGGCGTGCTCGGCCCGGTGGTCGGGATAGCCGGCGGCGGCGTGAACCTTAGAGGAGCGCAGGATAAAATTGTGCCCCAGCGTGGTGTTTCCGCCGGGCTTTTTGGCCTTTTCCAGCACCACCACCCGCTTCCCGGTAAGCTCCGCATAGCGCACGGCGGCCACCAGTCCGGCGCCCCCGCCACCGATCACGACCGCGTCGCACGTTACGGTGCGCAGATCATGAGGCTCTGGTTTGGGTGACTCGGTGTTGGTGATGGCTCCGGCGGGGCACACCTTTTCACACTTGCCGCAGCCGATGCATTTGTCCTGGTCGATGGCATATTCCACACCCACAAACCGGATAGCGTGGACCGGGCATTCGTTATAGCAGTAGTGGCAGGTGGAGCAGTGTTTATCAATAATATAAGCCATAGGTTGATGCCTCCTTTGGGAAACGCGGCGGGACGATCGTCCCGCCGCGCGGCAGAATCATGCGAAATTAGTCGGTAACCCAGATGCGGGCCAGGATCTGGTTAGCATTCCAGTTCTTAAACAGCCGCTCGCCGGTGTAGCCGCCAACCCGGCCGGAGATAAAGGTGCTGATGACCTCAGCGCCGCCCAGGTACAGGCACCAGTGTTGCTCGGCCCAGTAAGTATCCATCTCCTTACCGATGCGCTCGGCCTCCTCCATGGTAGTGGCGTTCAGGAAGTCCTGCACCATCTGATTAAAGGTAGCGTCATTGATGGCGGTGGAGTTCTCTCGTCCGTCCGCGGTAAAGTAGGCCTGGACCTGAGAGATACGGGACTGGCCGCCGGAGACGAAAATGGAGACCTCATTGGTCAGGTCCTTGCCGATCTGCTGCATCTCCGGGGGAGAATTGGCGATGGAGATGTTCATGGTGACGTTCAGGTTCTGCTTGAGGTAGTCGGCCACCAGCTGGAACAGGTCCGCATCCAGAGCGCCGAAGATGGTCACGTCAAAGGTGAAGCCGTCGGGATAGCCGGCATCCGTGAGCATCTGTTTAGCCGTCTCCGGATCATACTTATAGTAGGAGTCCTTCAGCTCCTGGCTCCACTCGTCGACGCTGCTGTACTGGGTGACCAGGGACCACACGCCGGGCATGTTCAGATCCATGTCCTCATAACCGAAGTACTCGGTGTAGATCTCCTCGGAGTTGACCGCCATCTGCATGGCCTTGCGGACGTTGACATCAGCCAGGGCAGGGTGGGTGAGCTTCAGGCCGATCCCCACAGGGGCGGAGGCGAAGTCATAGCGGGTATAGCTGCCCTCTTCCATGGACTCCTCCAGGATCTGGGCCTCAGTGCGGGTGAGCACATTGCCGCCCCAGGCCACAATATCCAGATTGCCGGCCATGAACTGGGTCTGGACCTGGGTGGAGTCGGCCACCAGCTGGAGGGTGATGCTGTCCAGATAGGGCAGCTTGTTTTCGGGATAGCGCTCATCGTAGTCGTAGTAGTTCTCGTTGCGCACCAGCAGCATGTGGGAGTCGGGCACATACTCCTCCAGGATGTACGGGCCGGTACCGGCGGCATAGTGCCAGTCGGCCTTCTGCTCGGCGGTGAGCTCATCCCACTCGTGGCCTGCGATCATGACTTGGTTGATCATGAAGTTGTTCAGGGCCAGCTCGGAATCGGTGTTGAAGTGGAATACGACGGTGAAGTCGCCGTCCGTCTCGATGGACTCCACCATGTTCAGCAAATCAGACCAGGGGTTCATGCACTCGTAGGGGGTGTCATAGCCGGAGCCGGTGCCCAGCAGCCGGTCATAGGACCACTTCACGTCCTCGGCCACCAGTTGACGGCCGTTGTACGGCTCCTTGTCCTGGAAGTACACGTCCTCCCGCAGCTTGACGGTGAGGTCGCCATTCTCAAAGGTGTAGCTGTCGGCGATCTGGCCGGTCATCCACTCCATGGTCAGGTATTCGCTGGTGTAGATCTCACCGCTGTCCTCCCTGGCCCAGTCGATGCCGAACAGAGGCTCATACCACAGGTTGTAGTTGCGCATGTCGGCCACAGAGGGGTCATAGTCGTTGTAGAACTCCTGGAAATAGACAGTCAGATTGCCGCCGTACTGGGGTTCCGTGCTGGCGGGGGTGCTCTCAGAATTGGCCGGGGCTGGGTCCTGGGAATTCCCCCCGGGTGCATCGGATCCGGTCGGCGCAGGGCTGCCGCAGGCCGCCAGGGACAGAGCCATGGCCAGGGTCAGCAGCAGGCAGGTGAGGCGTCTTGCTTTTTTCACGTTTCATTCTCTCCTTCATAGTTTTTTCATGTCCACGGCGGGCGCCGTTCAGGCCTCCGCCGGGTATGACCGTGTTATTCCGCGGCCGCCTTTTGGCGGCTCAGGCGCTCCGCCGCCCGGCGGAGCTTCTTGGTGCTGTAGCTACCCACACCGCCCTTGAGCCTGGGGTCCAGAATGTCCCGGACGCCGTCGCCGAACA
Source organism: uncultured Eubacteriales bacterium (assembly GCA_900549885.1). Lineage (GTDB taxonomy): Bacteria > Bacillota > Clostridia > Oscillospirales > Oscillospiraceae > Enterenecus. The sequence goes on from URQA01000002.1 coordinate 28,997, forward strand.
TGGCGGAGGAAAAGACCATCAGGGCAATCAGCACGCCGGGGGCAATGGCCAGCAGCGGGTGGATGAGCATATAGTCCCGGCCCTGGTTGGTAATGAGGTAGCCCCAGGAGGGGGTGCCCACATTCACGCCGTAGCCCAGGAAGTTCATGGACGCCTCCATCATCACCACGCCGCCCAGGGAGCCGGCCATGTTGATGATGATAATGGGCATGATGTTGGGCAGCACGTGCTTGACCATCTCCCACAGGGCGTTGGAACCCAGCATCTGAGACATTTTGACGTATCCGGCGTCTTTCACGCTCATGGCCGCGGACCGGATAATGCGGGAACCGGCAATGCCTCCCGGCACCGAGATGGCAATGATCATCTGAGGCATACCGTTGCCCAGGAGCACCATGAGGATCAGCAGGATCAGCATGGAGGGAATACACTGCCAGGCGTCCACCAGGCGCTGGATCAGCAGGTCATAGCCGCCGCCCAGCACCGCGCTGCTCACGCCGATGATGGTGGAAATGATGGTGGACAGGATGGTGCAGGCGATACATAGGATCACCGAGGTCCGGGCGCCATAGATGAGATAGCTCAACAGGTCACGGCCCAGGCCGTCGGTTCCCAGCAGGAATACCTTTCCTTTTTCTATCGCCTCCGCCTTTTCCTCCGCGTCCAGCAGGAAAAACGGGTCCTCCAGCTTGTCAATGACGCTGGTCGTCATCTGGCCGTCCACCATGGGGTAGGGGGCCAACACATCCGCAAAGATGGCTACCAGCACCAGCAGAATCAGAACGATCAAGCCCAGCCCAGCCAGGGGCTTGGTCTTGAACAGCTCCTTCAAAAAGGATGAGCTGTGCTTCTTGGGTTTCACGCCTTCTTGCTTGCTCACAGCCGTCACCTCCTCAGTCCAGCTCCACCCGGGGATCGATCCACTTATAGGCCAGATCCACCAGGAGATTGACAATCATTACGAAAATGGAAAATACCAGCACGCAGCCCTGGACCAGAGGATAGTCCCGGCTGTCCAGAGCGGACACCACCTGGGCGCCGATGCCGGGCATATTGAACATAGTCTCCAAAATAACGGAGCCGCCGATCATGCCCGCCACCGCGCCGCCGATCATGGTGATGATGGGGATCATGGAGTTGCGCAGGGCGTGGACAAATAGGGTGCGCTTTTCTCCCACGCCTTTGGCCCAGCAGGTGCGGATGTAGTCCTGGCGCATGACCTCCAGGGTCATGGTGCGCACGGTGCGCAGCTGCATGCCCGCCTGGGTCAGCGCGCCCAGGAGGGCGGGTACCAGGAACATACGCATATTTTCCACCGGGTCCTGGAAAAAGCTCACATAGGTCATGGGCGGCGCGTACCCCCACCACTTGGCCGGGTAGACCAGCACCATAGTGGCCAGCCAGAACACCGGCAGGGACAGCAGCAACACGCTGATGGTGCGGATGACATAGTCTCCGATGCTGTCCTGGCGGGCCGCGCAGTAGATGCCCAGGGGAATGGAGATCAGGTTGGAGAAAATGAGGGTCAGAATACCCAACTCCAGCGTCACAGGCAGCTGGCGGGAAATGATGTCCCAGACGCTCTCGGTCTGGAACAGGGATTCGCCCAAGTCGCCCCGGAAGATACCGAAAAACCAGTCAAAAAACTGGATAAGGGCAGGCTTATCCATGCCCAGCATATGCTCCACTTGGGCCGCGTCCACCGTGATGCCGGCGGTTTGAAACTGATAGATCATGTAATCCACCGCGCTGGTGGGCACCGCCCGCAGCAAGATGAATACGATAACGCATACCAGCAGCACCGTGGGGATCAGCAGCAGAATGCGCTTGAGGGCGTACCGAGCCATGCCGTTGCCCCGGTAGGTCATCACCACCAGGAAAACCAGCAGGGCTGCGACACACAGCAGTACAATGATTGGGACCATCAGCGCCCCCCTCCTTTCGCGGCGACCTTGTGACAGGCGACAAAATGTTGGTTGCCCACATCCACAAAGGCCGGTTCCTCGGTGCGGCAGCGCTCGTCGGCGTATTTGCAGCGGGTGCAGAAGTTACAGCCCCGGGGCGGATGGATGGGGCTGGGCAGGTCCCCTTCCAGCAGGATGCGCTCCCTGGCCCGGTCCACCGTGGGATTGGGAATGGGCGCGGCGGAGATGAGCGCCTGGGTATAGGGATGCAGGGGATGCTCATACAGCTCATCGCTGCCAGTCAGCTCCATAATCTTCCCCAGATACATCACAGCCACATTGTTGGAGATGTGCCGGACCACCGACAGGTCATGGCCGATGAAGATATAAGTCAGGCCCAGCTCCTCCTGAATCTTCATCATCAGCCCCACAATCTGGGCCTGGATGGACACATCCAGGGCGGACACGATCTCGTCGCAGATGATGAAAGAGGGATTCATGGCCAGGGAGCGGGCAATGGAGATGCGCTGGCGCTGGCCGCCGGAGAACTCATGGGGATAGCGGTTGGAAAAGGCGGGATTCAACCCCACCAGCTCCAGCATCTGGGCGGAGCGCTCCAGCTGTTCCGCCTTGCTTCCGGCGATCTTGTGGATCTGCGGCCCCTCCATGATGATCTCATGGACGGTCATCCGGGGATTCAGGGAGGAATACGGATTCTGGGTGATCATCTGCAGCTCCCGGTGGAGTTGGCGCAGGTCCTTCTTTCCCATATGGGTGATATCCCTGCCGTTGTAGGTGATCTGTCCGGCGGTGGGAACATAATTGCGCATCACGCAGTTTCCGATGGTGGACTTTCCGGAGCCGGACTCCCCTACGATGCCTAGGGTCTGCCCCTTTTTGATCTGGAAGGATACCCCATCCACCGCCTTGACCACCTCGCGTTCCCGCCCGGGCAGCCCGCCCCGAACTGGGAAGTGCATCTTTAGGTCGCTCACCGTCAGGATCGGCAGGTTGCTGAGGATCGGCTCGTCTAGGTCATGCTTGGGGGGTGTCTGCGCTTGGATGCGCTCGTCCAAAATCTCCTTGACGTCCTCTCCAATGGGCAGATCCGCCGTGGTCACTTTGTCGTGATAGGGCCGGGGCTTGATCTTTATGCTCATACCAACGCCTCCCGTTCCGCTTTTGTCTCGTCCATATGGAAGCAGGCGCACTCATGCCCCTCCCCCACCGACACGAAAGGAGGCCTCTTGGTGTGGCACTCCTGCGTGGCGTGGGGACACCGCCCGGCAAAGGCGCAGGACTGTTCTGGAATACGGCTCATATCCGGCGGCTCTCCGGGGATGGTGTGCAGGCCGTGGCTCCGGGGCAGGTCCAGCCGGGGTACTGCCCGGACCAGGCCGATGGTATAGGGGTGCTGGGGATTTTCAAAAATGTCAAAGGGGGTGCCCGACTCCACAATCTTTCCGCCGTACATGATCTTCACCGTGTCCGCGTACCGGGCCACCACCCCCAGGTTGTGGGTGATAATGATCAGCGCGGTATTGGACTCCTTCCGCAGCTTATTGAGCTGTTCCAGTACTTGAGCCTGGACGGTGACGTCCAGGGCGGTGGTGGGTTCATCCGCAATGAGGATCTCGGGGTCGCAGCTCATGGCCATGGCGATCATGGCCCGCTGCTGCATCCCGCCGGAAAATTCATGGGGATACTGTTTGACCCGCTGTTCCGGATTGGGAATATCCACCCGGCGCAGCAGCTCCACCGCCTTCTCAAGCGCCTCTTTTTTCTTCATCCCCTTGTGGATGCGCAGGGCTTCGGCGATCTGGTTCCCAATGGTCATCACCGGGTCCAGGGCGGTGGATGCCTCCTGAAAGATCATACTGATCTTACTGCCCCGAATCTGTCGCATCTCCTGGTCTGACATCTGCAGCAGATCCTGTCCATGAAACAGAATCTGACCATCTACGATCAATCCGGGAGGATAGGGGATCAGGCGCAGGATGGACAGAGCCTCCACTGTTTTCCCGGATCCAGATTCTCCGATAATGGCCACACATTCCCCCTTGTGCACCTGGTAAGACAGGTCATCGGAAGCTCGCAGCTCCTTGCCATCGTTATAGAAGTAGGTTTTTAGGTTTTTGACCTCTAGGATTGCTTCTTCCATATCGCATCATCTCCTCCATCCATCGGCCTTCTGGCAATTTTTCTCGCCTCAGCGCCGCTGTCATCTCCCTCTGCCGTTGTCCGTAAAGCACAAACAGAAAAGAATTTTTGGTCTGCGCTCACAGCTGGGTTTCTATCTACTATTTATGCAAATCAGATGCCAAAACTGCCTGCTTTTTCGTCAAAGTGTTGAGTCAACTCAAAAAAGAATTTTTCCACAGCCAGAAAACATTCGGTCAAGAGAAAAAATAGCTGCAAAAAGAAAAACTCTGAATCGAAATTGATTCAGAGTTTCCTTTTTCCTATAAAAATACGAAAATTTCGCGAATTGATTTTGATTCAGTATTCGATGGTTGGATCCCGATAAATTTTATATTCCTTCAATCTTCGCATCAGGGCAGACTGCGAGATGCCAAGGGCCTCCGCCGCCTTCCGGGTAGAGCCGTGATGGCGCAGCGCCTGGAGGATGGCGTCCGTCTCCACTGCCTGGACCAGTTCCGGCAGGGTGGAGTGCTCCGGCTCAAACCAGCGCAGAGGCGTTTCCCGGTCAAAACGGGTGACCATCAGGATGTCGTCCCGGCTCAAATGCTCACTGGTCCCCCACACCACCAGGCGCTCCACGATATTCTCTAGCTCACGGACATTGCCAGGCCAGTCGTAGGCCCGCAGGGCATCCAAGGCGCTTTTGGTGAAGTCTTTAAAGTTGTCGTATTTGGCGCAGTACCGTTTCAAAAAATAATCTGCCAGTACTGGGATGTCCTCCTTCCGCTCCCGAAGGGGGGAGAGGAACACGGGGATCACATTGAGTCGAAAATAGAGATCTTTTCGGAATTTTCCCTCATTGATCAGCTGGCGAAGATCCTGGTTGGTGGCCGCGATGATCCGCACGTCCACAGGGATAGGCTCTGTCCCACCCACGCGGATGATCTCCTGTTCCTGGAGCACCCGGAGCAGCTTCGCCTGTAAATAGACTGGCAACTCCCCGATCTCATCCAAGAATAGGGTTCCGCCGTTGGCCGCCTCAAACAGGCCCTTTTTCCCCTGCTTGGACGCCCCAGTAAACGATCCCGGCTCATATCCAAAGAGCTCCGACTCAAACAGGGACTCGGGAAAGGCCGAGCAGTTCACTTTGATGTAGGTCCTGTCCCAGCGCATGCTGTACCGCTGGATCTCTTGGGCAATCAGTTCCTTCCCGCATCCAGTATCCGCCATGATGAGAACGGGGGCATCTGTGTGCTGCAGCCGGAAAATCAAATCCCGGATCTCTCGAATCTCCCGGCTAGTTCCCACCAGCGCATTCTCCTTGGGGTTGAAGCCGCGGCGCTCGAACTTATCCTGCCGCAGCTTGAGAATCCCTTGCTTTTGTACCCGGATGATGGATTCATATTCCCGCAAGATCTCCAAAACGTCCTCGTCCACCTCTACCGGCGCTGTGCCATGCAGCAACAGATTGGTGTTTTGGATTTCCTCCGGAACTACATATCGTTCCATGTTTTCCCCTCCCGCCTCATTTGCGCTCCGGCCCGGCGGATGCGCTCATCCGCACGTCTCCGCCGCACGTTTCCATACTCTTCCAGATCGAACGGCCTGTCCACTCCTTGTTTCTCCCTTCCATATCTAGGGCGCAACCAGGCTAGGGTAGCTGTGTATGCTTGAATCTCGGATTAGCATTCGGGTAATATTCCAAAAATACATCCAAAAAATGAGGAACCGCGGGATTGGGGTTGTCCTTTTGCCACCCCAGCATAAGGTGTGGCCCGTCCCCCAATCCCACGAGCCGAATAAAGCGCGGCTTGTTTTCACCCACCGTCTGCCGAAAGCTGGGCAGGATGGCAATCCCATAGCCGGCTTCAATCATTGGCATCAGTGCATCGTCCGAATAAATCGGCGGATGGGTGGAGTGCAGGAGAAATACCGGGTCGTTGATCCTCAGCGCGTCCAGCTTATCAATATTTTGTTCCGCCTGATTTCCTGGCATATATCCGGATAACAGCTTTTCGCTGCGGATCTCGTCCCATTCTATTACATCACGGCCTGCCAATGGGTGCTCAGAGGAAAGCACGACGCACAGTGGATATGTATCCAGCTCCAGCCAAGTTGTACTTCTGTCATTCAACAGGTGGTCCGTAGTGCGGCAGAAGGTAAAGGTGATATCCAGCAGCTCCCGCTTCAACGCCTGCTGCAGCACCTTGTTATCCTCGATGCTCAGCGTAAGCCCAATTTCCGGATATCTTCGCCTGAACAGCTTCAGCAGCCCTGTCAGAAACTGCATGCCGTGCTTGCCTGGAAAGCCCAGATTTAAAAATCCTGCCGCTCCGATTTCATACTGCTTGGCCTTAAACGTGGCCCGTTCCAGCTGCGCCAAAACGCTTTTTGCCTCCTCATAAAGCGCTTTGCCCGCCGCTGTGAGATGAACCGCCCGGGTGGTCCGCGTAAACAGTGTCACATCCAGCTCCCGTTCTAGGGAGGCAATTTGCTGGCTGATCGCCGTTTGAGCCACAAATAGTTCCCTAGCCGCCTGGGTAAAGCTTAGAGTTTCTGCCACGGCAATAAAATATTTCAGCTGTACTGTATTCATCTGCAGCTCTCCCCTCTAAAGGAGAATTATAGCATATGCCCAGATTTATGCAAGTAAGCAGGCAATGCAATGGTGATTAAGCATAAATCCTGATAAGTTCAGCGAGATTACATGTTTCACTTTGCCCAGCTCCATTTGCTAATATGAAGGCATGGAACCGCAAAACATGGGGCGTGAACAGGGCCGGAAAGGAGTTATCAAATGGAAAGGCCGATTCTGGAAATCAAAAATCTACAGACTTATTTCTATGTGGACGGCAAAGTGCTGCGGGCCGTAGACGGTCTCTCCTATTCTGTAGGCCGGGGAGAATGTGTGGCCGTGGTGGGAGAGAGCGCATCGGGAAAAAGCGTCAGTGCGCTGTCTGTGCTTCAACTGGTGGCCGACCCGCCCGGGCGAATCGTGGGGGGGGAGATCCTGCTGGATGGAGTTGATCTGCTCAAGCTGTCTGAGCGGGAAATGCGGACCATTCGTGGGAATCGAATTGCCATGGTATTTCAGGAGCCGGGGACAGCGCTCAATCCCGTACTGACCATTGGCCGGCAGCTGACAGAGGGGCTTGAACTGCACAAAGGTCTCTCCCACAAAGAGGCACTGAAGGAGGCCATTGACTTACTCGGCTTAGTCGGAATCCCAAACCCAGAGCAGCGTATCAAAGACTACCCTTATCAGTTTTCCGGTGGTATGCAGCAGCGCATCATGATCGCCATGGCCATGAGCTGCAGCCCGGATGTACTCATTGCAGACGAACCTACTACAGCCCTGGACGTCACCGTCCAGGCACAGCTGCTGGAAGTGCTCAACGGCCTGCGCCGCCAGTATGGCACAGCTCTGGTCATCATCACCCACAACCTGGGCGTGGTAGCCCGATACGCGGAGAAAGTACAGGTGGTCTATGCGGGCCGTCTGGTGGAGGGTGGAACTGCGGAGGATATCTTTCAGCGGACCTGCCACCCCTACACAAAGGGATTGATTCGGGCCGTACCGCGGCTGGATATGCCCCAGGACCAGGAACTGGTGGGGATCGAGGGTTCTCCTCCTGATCTGAGAAAGCTCTCTCCCCATCTATGCGCGTTCAGTGACCGGTGCAGATATGCCACCGCCCAGTGCCGCTCCCAGCGGCCCGAGCTGGAAGAGGTGGCCCCGGGACATGTCGCCGCATGCTTCCACGCCAGGGAATTGCGGAAGGAGGTTTCCCCACGATGAAAGCAGAACATTTGCTGGAAATCAAGGACCTGAAGCTGCACTATCCCGTCCAGGCCGGCCTGCTGCGCAAGCAGGTGGGCAGCGTAAAGGCTGTGGACGGCGTGACGCTGGAGATTCGGCGCGGGGAGATCCTGGGCCTGGTGGGGGAAAGCGGCTGCGGGAAAAGCAGCTTGGGCCGCTGTATCCTCCAGCTGAGCCGGGCCACCTCCGGACAGGTCCTCTATCGGGATCAAGATCTCGTCCCCATGAAGAAAAAACAGGTGCGTGCACTGCGCAAGGACCTGCAGATGATCTGCCAGGACCCCTATTCCTCCCTGGACCCTCGGCAGACTGTGGGCAGCGCCGTTGGAGAAGGTCTGTTGATCCATGGTCTGGCAAAGGGGAAAGCGTGTCAGGACCGGGTAGAGGAGCTGTTCACCATGGTAGGGCTGGACCCATCCATGACCAGCCGGTATCCCCATGAGTTTTCCGGCGGACAGCGTCAGCGGGTCGGCATCGCCAGGGCCTTGGCTGTGGATCCGGAGTTCATCGTATGCGATGAGCCTGTGTCCGCCTTGGACGTATCTATCCAGGCGCAGATCATCCATCTGTTGAAGGACTTGCGAAAGGAGCTGGACCTGACTTACCTCTTTATCGGCCACGACCTGTCTGTGGTCCGTTCCTTCAGCGACCGGGTCGCAGTCATGTATTTGGGTAAGTTGATGGAAGTCACCGCCAGCGGAGATCTGTACACCAATCCGCTGCATCCGTACACCAAGGCGCTGTTGTCCGCAGTTCCCATTCCAGACCCGGTGGCAGACCGTCAGCGGGAACGTATCTTGCTCAAAGGCGAGGTACCAAGTCCCATGCATCCCCCCAGCGGATGCCGATTCTGCACCCGCTGTGATCACGCTAATGATCGGTGCCGGACAGAAGAGCCTGTATTAAAGCCGATCGGGGGAGATCACTGGGTGGCATGTCATCTGGTCCAGGGAAAGGAGGAAACTGTCCATGGGTAACTATATCCTAAAGCGAACCCTGCTGGTCATTCCAACTATGTTTTTGGTCAGTATTATCGTTTTTCTGCTTCAGCGCTTCATCCCTGGCTCCGCAGTAGACGTGATTGAAGCACAATTCATTGCCATGGGGCAGACGGATATCGACCGGGCCGCCATCATCCATCAGTTGGGGCTGGATGTGCCCATCCTCCAGCAGTACATCAATTGGATCGGGGGCATTATCACCCGCGGCGATTTTGGCACTTCCATGCTGCAAAACAAGCCTGTCCTCGACCTTATCGCCAGCCGGGTCGGCCCCACTCTGGAGCTGGGCTTTATGAGTGTAATTTTTGCCAATCTGTTCGGCCTTCCCCTGGGCATCTACACTGCCGCCCGGCAGGGAAAGCTGGCTGATACTCTGTTCCGCCCCCTGTCCGTCCTGCTCATTTCTATCCCCAGCTTCTGGCTTGCAACCATGGTGATGATCTATCCTGTGCGCTGGTGGGGTTGGTCGCCGTCCATGGAGCTGATCTCATTTACGCAGGATCCATGGGGAAATTTTGTCCAGTTTGCCATTCCGGCTGTCATTAACGGAGCCGTCATGTCCGGCGTCACGATGCGGATGGTCCGCACACAAATGCTGGATGTGCTGCGGCAGGACTACGTCCGAACCGCCTGGTCCAAGGGATTAGGGGAAAAAACCGTGATTATCCGCCACAGCATCAAAAACGCATTTATCCCTGTCATCACCGTTATTGGCGGCCAGTTGGCCAATGTGATCGGCGGCACCGTTATTATGGAGAATATCTTCAACATCCCTGGGATGGGGCAGCTGGCGCTGACCGCGCTAAATGACCGCGATTATCCCGTGGTCAGCGCCATTGTTCTTCTGGTGTCTCTGGTCGTGCTGATCTGCAACCTTCTGGTGGATATCAGCTACAGCTGGCTGGATCCCAGAGTGCGTTATCAATGAGGGGGTGGCCATCCGTGAAAGAGAAACAGACCGTCCGCCTTCGGGACCGCTCCATGTGCAAGCTGATCCGCCGTATGGCGGCAGAGCGGCCTATGGGGATCATTGGAATGGTAATTCTGCTGGTTCTTTTTATCACTGCCGTGTTCGCCAACCAACTGGCTCCCTATGAGATGAACCAGATCGACCTGCTCCACATGTTGGACGGTGCAACGCCGGCCCATCCCCTGGGCACAGATAATTTGGGCCGGGATATTTTGAGCAATATCATCTATGGAGCCAGAATTTCCGTCATCATCGGATTTGCCGCGACTGCCGTGATGCTTCTGATCGCCGTGTTGATCGGCACGTCCTCCGCAGTCCTGGGCGGTGCTTATGATATGGTCGTCCAGCGTTTTGTGGACGCCTGGCAGTGCATCCCTAATATGCTGGTACTTATGATGGCCATGAGCATTGTGGGCCGGGGGACACCCCAGCTGATCTTGGCCATCGGCATCCCCATGGGAATCAGCACCTCCCGTGTGGTGCGCAGCGCGGTGATCTCGCTGCGCTCCAACTTGTACTTAGAGGCGGCTGACATTCTGGGAGCCTCCACCTGGCGGATCGTTTACCGCCATATCATTCCAAATATCGCGCCCATCCTCATCATCAGCGCGGCCACTCAGATCGGGCAGGTCATCCTGATGGAGTCCAGCATGAGCTTCTTGGGCATGGGCGTTCCCCCCGGAGTACCCAGCTGGGGCAGCATGCTCAGCCAGGAGGGCCGGGCTTACATGGAGCTGGTTCCTACTCTGGCACTGTGGCCGGGCCTGGCGCTGACTCTGACCGTATTTGGAGCCAACATGTTCGGCGATGCGCTCCGGGATCTGCTCGATCCCAGGCTGAAAGGGGGCGCGGGGCGCTTCGGCAAACGTCACACCCGGAAAAAGAAGGAGGCCATAACGAATGAAGCTAGTTGATCTGAAGCAGTGCCAAGGGCATACGCCCCCTCATCACTTTGATATGCGGACCTTTCCCCTTGTGCCGAAACAGGCAGGGCAAGGCGACCTGGCGATGAGCCTCTCCTACTATCTGCCCGGTGGCGGCGCCGAATTCGGCCCTCAGCCGGTAGAGGTTATCTTCTATGTATTGGATGGGACCATCACGGTCCAGTCGGATGGCGGGACCGTGACCGTGGAGGCCGGCCAAGCCGTCCATATTTCAAAGGGAGAAAACAAAGGCGTTCGCAACCTGTCTCATACCACGGCCACCATGCTGGTCATTGCCTGCGTCCCAGATTCTTTTCCCTAACAGCAACATGGCAAGGAATTGAACATAGAAAAGGAGGAACCATCGTGAAAACAAAATTCCGTACGCTGCTCTCCCTGTCTCTGGCCGCATTTATGTTCCTGTCTGCGTGCAGCAGCAGTCCTCAGGGCTCTGCCTCTGACCCCGGGGCCGATCAGAGCGCTCCTGTCAGCCAGAACCCAGTCATTCCGGACAGTGGTGACGGCCCCTGGTACGCCGGCTACGGCGAACCAGAGTACGGCGGCGAAATCGTATTCGCCTCCAATCGTTTCACAGAAAAGCTGGATATTTATAACTCCGGCTATTCCATCAACTTCTTTTTCCTGGAACCCCTGTTTATGCCGGATTGGACTGTCGACCGAAATGAGTACGGCTTCACCACCAACTTTATCCCCACGGAATACTACAAGGGCTGCCTGGCGGAGTCCTATGAGCAGCCCGACCTAGAGACGGTGATCGTCCACCTCCGGCAGGACGTGTATTGGCAAGATAAGGAGCCGGTCAACGGCCGGCAGTTTGTGGCCAACGATGTGGTTTACCATTATTCCCGCCTAGCCGGAATCGGCCCATTTGAGGGACAGGACCCCAGCCCTCAGTGCGGCGCACGGCTGGAGTCGATCGAGAGCATCACAGAGCTGGACACCTTCACCGTGGAATTCAAGTTCAAGGAGGCAACCCCCAACAACCTGTCCCTGCTGCTGGATCAGGACTCCTACAACTATATCATGGCCCCGGAAGTCATCGACGCAGGCTTAGGCGAGGACTGGGAATATGCTGTGGGCACCGGGCCCTGGATCTTGACGGAGATGATCCCCGGGAACATGGTAACCTTTGAGAAAAACCCCAACTACTGGGGATATGATGAGCGCTACCCGGAAAACCGCCTGCCCTATGCGGACACCCTCAAGGTCATGTCTGTCTCCGAGTCGTCCACCAAGCTGGCCTCCCTGCGCACCGGGCAGATCGACTTCGCTGATGAGCTCACCCTCCAGCAGTATGAAATCCTGGCGGAGAGCGACACCGATCTGCTCATCTACCAAGTTCCGTTCATCGCCACCAACGGCCTGCAGCTCAACATGACCCACGAGCCCTTTGATGACATCAATGTGCGTAAGGCGCTCCAGATGGCCATCGACCGAGAGACCATGGCCGCCCAGTACTTCGGTGGCACGTCCCCGATCCCCGCCGGCTGGGTGAACCCGGACAATGCGGATTATGCCTATAACTACGAGGAGTGGTCCCCGGAGCTCCAGGCCGAATACTCCTATGATCCGGAGCGGGCAAAGTCCCTGCTGGAGGAGGCTGGATACCCCAATGGATTCTCCTTTACCGTCCTGGTGGGCAGCAATGAGGACGTGAGCGTGTTGGAGATCCTGAAGGCATACTTCTCCGCCATCGGCGTGGAGATGAGCATTGACGTCCAAGATCCCACCACTGCCCAAAACCTGGCTGCGGCCAAGAACTATGAGGCATACTGGACCAAGAATACCGCCTCCGGGGCCATTCCTGCCACCATGGTGCGCATGGACTATTCCACCGCCTCTACCAACTATGTCCAGGCCAATGACCCGGAGTTTGACGCGTTGTGCGACGAGTTGGGCGCGGCTACTACAGAGGACGACATCAAGCGCCTTTGCACCGCCTGTGACCAGTATGTGCTGGAACACCACTGGGGGATCCGGCTGTTTCCTACCTATGTTTATAATGTATCTGCATCTTATCTGCACGGATACAGCGGTGAAAACCTGCTGCGTATGGGCAGTCCCGGCGGTTGGTTCTGGGCCAGGATCTGGACTACAAAATAAGATCACATGAGTGAAGGAGAGAACTTACTATGAAGTGTGCCATTGTATACCTGTCGATGACCGGCAACACAGAGACAATTGCCATGGGCGTGCGAGACGGGATTCTATCCGTTACGGGAAACTGTGATATGATTAAATTCCGGGATGCATCTCCCTACGAGTTTGGAAAATACGACCTGATTGCCTTCGGGACCATTGTAATGGGCTATAAAGACCCGGATGTGTTTGGCTCATTCATCAAGAGCCTGCGTTACGTAGGAGGAAAGCACGCCATTGCCTTTGCCACCCACGGGACCCATGGCGAATACTTCCCTGCCCACATTGCTCAGGAGTTGGTGGAGCGCCAGATGAAAGTGCTGGGTGTACGCCGTTGGTATGCCAACTCCTACATTCCCGGTCACGCCAACCCCTACCCCACCGCAGGCCATCCGGACAAGATCGACGTAGAAGAGGCCAAGGCATGGGGGGCTGAGATGGCCCGTCTGAGCGAACAGGTCTATGCCGGCGCGGAGGATCTGATTCCGCCCTTGCCCGAGGCGCCTGAAGTGAGCCTGAAGGATTTTTTGGACGAACTGAACCGCAAAGAGGACGAGCGCAGCGGAGGGACCTTCGGCTCTAAAACTCCTCATATCCAGCTGCCCAACCAGTATATCAAAGAAACCTGCCGGTATCCAAAATGCAGCATCTGCATGGACAACTGCCCTGTGCACGGCATTGATCTCACAATGGATCCGCCGGTGTTCGGCGATCCCTGCTGTCACTGCATGCTGTGCGCGAAACTCTGTCCCACCGGCTCCATATCTCCAGACTTTTTCTATACGACTCCTGGGGAAAAAACCATGAAGCTGGTGCCGGAGTTCTACCTGGAGCGGCTGGCCATTGATGAGAAGGAAGGCCTGTTCCGCCGGAAGGTTCCTGTGGAAGAGATCGGCTGGGACAACCCCTACTACAAGACCTACAATAAGCACCCCTGGTTCATCAAGGGCAAGGGTCCCAACGGACCCAAGAGCAAGTACTGGGGCGAGGGACTTGCCGAGGCGGATGCGGCGGCAGAGGCAGAGGCTTCCGGTTCTGACCCGTCATGATCGATGTGTGTGACGCGATCCGGGCGCGTAAAAGTACCCGGAGCTTTCTCCCAGACCCTGTTTCCCGGCAGCTTTTGGAGCGGATGCTGGATACCGCCCGCTGGTGCGGCTCTTTCGTCAACAGCCAGCCGTGGAAGTTCACCGTTTTGGGCGGCTCGGTGATGGAAGCATGGAAGCATCAGCTGTGGCAGGCACACTGTACAGGTCAAGCAGAGCCGCGGGAATATTCCATTGGCCCTGTTCCTCCCCCCAGCCCCTGGGGAGAACGGGGAGAAGCGTTCCGCACCGCTATCGATAACCTGATGTTTCCCCCGGGAATCGACCACTGGCAGGAGCGAAAGGATGCTTATGTCCGGAGCGGGATCATCGTCCGTGACGCTCCCAGCGCAGTTATCCTTCACATGGACAAGGAACTGGCACAGTCTCCGCTGCATCTGCTGGCCGCAGGGGGAGTCACCCAAGCCATCGCACTGGCTGCGGAGGGTCTGGGACTGGGCACCTGTATTATGGGTAAGCCTGTGGAGAGTCCCAACCTGCTGCGGCGCCTGACCGGCATCCCTCAGTCTGACCTCATCTTGTGCTGCATCGCTGTGGGCTATGCAGATCCCAATGGACCGATCAACAGCCTGCCCCGGACCCGGGCATCTGTGGAAGAATTGACCGTCTGGCATGGCTTCTAAACGAAACAGGAGTCCCGGAAACCGCACGGATGCGGTTTCCGGGACTCCTTCCTTTTTGGCGCGGATGGATCACCACAGTATCTGCCTGGCTGTCAACGGGGCAACGAACATGCCGCGGCGCATCGGACTTCCCCAATTTTCTGGATGCGTCAGATATACAGTTCCGGCTCCCTTCTTTCCCTGCAGGCTTTGTTCAGCATTGCAGTGAGCGCCGTCAGCCTAACATCGCTCCCCTTTCGGGCCGTATGGGGGCAGATAGCCACACAGCGCATACAGGAAATACATGCTTCCCGGTCTATTTTCCGGGGGTCCTGGGCGTCGATCGCCTGCACCGGACACCTCTCCGCGCACAGTCCGCACTTCACGCAGGCCTCAGAAGGCTCCGGCACAATCCTGGACACATGGCTTTCCCGGTAAGGGCGACTGCCGGGAATAGCTGGTTCCGACTCGTCGCCAGCGGTCAGTTTTTTCCGAATCTCCTCGGCAAACTCCGTCAGCCTGGCCTGGTCCTGGCTGTCCGGCCGGCCAGCCGCAAATTGACGGGCAATGGAGTGTTCTGCGACAGCGGCAACCGCGCAGATCACATGAAACCCAGCCGACTGCGCAGTATCCCGCAATTCCGCCAATGTATCCTCATAGGCCCGATTGCCATAGACGCAGACCAAAATTGCGCTTGCTCCATTCCCTTTTATAACGGAAAGCCGCTGCACCGCTGTACCCGGCGCTCTTCCCCCGTAGGAAGGCACTGCGATCACAGCCACATCTCCCTTTCCCAGAGAAATACTGGAAAAATCTTCCCTTCCATCTGTCAGATCCACCGGCACAATCGCATCGAGCAATCTTTCCGCCAGTATGCCTGCCGCTCTTTGGGTCCCTCCTGTAGGGCTGAAAGAAATTTCATATCCCTTCATCTGAAGCGCCCTCCTTCTTGTCTGTTTTTCTCTTTCCTCCAATGAATCATCCATTGGGGTTAATTCAGAATATCGTCCATCACTCGTCTTGAAAAAATCCTTCTATCCGATTTTCCCCTGCAAATCCGTCTCGCGGGCAGCCTGCCTGCGGTACTCCATGGGCGAGGTACCGACCAGGTGCTTGAAAACCCGGCTGAAATAGTGCGCATCTGGATAGCCCACACCCTCGGCGATGGACTGGACCGTATCTGTGCTGGCACGAAGGGATAACTTGGCCTGTTCAATCCGCAGGTTTGCAATATAGTCCGTCACAGAAATCCCCGCCTTCCGCTTAAACCTGACACTGAAATATTGGCTGTTGAGGTGGGCATGGTCCGCAATCTCAGACAGGCACAGCTTGCGGGCATAGTTTTCCTGGATGTAAACCTTGGCGCCGACAAGCATTGAGGACCCGCCTTCCGGAAGGTAGGCGCCATAGTAATCGCATAGCGCAGTCACGCCATCAATAGTAAGCCTGCACAGATCTTCCAGGGAAAGGCAATCGTCGATCCGTTGGCGGCGGAGCCTCAATAAGTCGGAAAATTTAGAGGATGTAGAAATATTATCACTGATGACAGAGGCGGTCAATTCCAAGATTCTATGTGGCAGCTAATAGGCAAGCCAGGGAAACAGACGAACCTGCTGTTGGCTGCTGTCGAAAAACTCATCCAAAAGGCGTACTAGCTTATCTAACCGAAGTGTTTCCACATATTGCCTAATCTGATTGATTTGTCTAGAGGTCAGAATGGAGAGGATATCGTGCAATACTTGAATCTGCTCATAGCTGTCATACCATCAGTTCAGACCATACAGGGCGCCGTAACTCATAGCCTGTACTTCTCCGTCGCTTCGCCCGTTGCGGAGCAATGTTCTTTTGAGCCCTGTTTCAATATCAGGCCAGCGCCGGGAACCATTGCAACAATGCGGTGACAATCACCAGGCCAATCGCCGTGTAGAGGATGGTCGTACGGAAAATGGGTGGATAGCCCTCCTTCATCTTGATGTTGGTCATGGCCATGATCATCACACAGCCACCGCCAAAGGGCAGAGTGTCCAGGATCGCCGTGGCTGCCACAATGATGCGGTGGCAGGCGGCAGCGTCGGCTCCAAACTGGGGCACCAAGGTATTGGCCACCAGCATGGCGCAGATCACCACACCACCGGGTCCACCAGAAATGCCTACCAGAATGGTGGCGCTGATGGCCAGAATGATGAGAACTGGCAGGTTCAGCCCTGTCAGGAAGGAGGCGATGGTCTGGAAAGCCGGGGTTTCGCTGACCACCAGGCCCAGGGAGAAGTTGAACAAGAAGATGGCAGCAATGGCGGCCAGCATAGTGCCGGCGTTCAGTGAGTTGACCAAGCCCCAGAACTTTGCCACAAAGCTACGTGCGTCCTTGTGGTCCTCATCTCTAGGCATCCAGGGGAAGAATATCACTATGGACGCAACTAATGCAATGGCAATGGCGGCCCAAGCAGGTACCTTCACTGCATTGTATAGAATTGGAATCAAGATCAGTGGAATTGCAGCCAGAACCGGGTGGGGTGCACGGCTGACATCCGTATTTACCGGCTCAAGGGGACCATATTCGAACACTTCGCCCCCCGCAGCCGCCTTCTTGACGCTTTTTTGCAGATAGAGCACCGAGGCCGCAAATACGAACAAAGAGCCGATTAGCCCAGGGATGGCGCCGGACATGGAACTTGTGCCCACCATCCCCCCAATCATCAGCGGGATCATGTTGGCGGAACCGGGCATGGTAAAGCCCACCGTTGTGGAAACAATAAGGGTCACGGGGAGGAAGCGCCTGGGGATGTTCGTCTGGCTGAACAACCCCGTGGCCAGTCCGATCATGGTTACCATGCTAGCGTTGGTATCTACCCCCACGTAGCACATGACAGCACCAATGAGGATCATGACCATAATAGCGGTGGTGCGTTTGCGCTCCTCCGAGGCATTTTTAGACAGCAGCCGCATCAGGCCGTTGGTAAGGGACTGCGCCGCTCCCGTGTCGATGAACACCTTTCCAAACAGTGCGCCGAACAGATAGACCGCCATCAGGGTTGCGGCTTGCTGGCCGATGCCGGTCATAATTACCTGCTCAAAGGTCTCTATCATTGGCAGGTCATTGGTAACGATCACCACAAAGCATGCGGCAACAATAACGTAAACCAAATTCATGCCCTTATAGGACAGATAGATTACCATGAAAAAGGCGATGGCAATGCCTAGTAAGCCCAATATGTCTCGCATGGGAAAACCTCCTGTTTATATTTACTTCGGGGTTTCCTAGAAAACTCAGATCTGCGACGCGGTGGCAAAGGCGCTGCGCGTACAGCTCTGGATACTGCCAGGGCGTTCGCAGTCACCGACGAGGTAGAAGCGGTCCGCGCTTCCATAGAAGGCCATAGCCTGCTCTATCCGGGGCTTGACTCCCCCGGATAGAACCACATCGTCGCAAGTGAGCTTATGCTCTCTGCCTTTCCCGTCCACATAGACCACGCCGTCTGGGTCGATGCGGGTGGTTGTTGCGTGGATGATGTGGGAGAAATTAGGTTCCCGCTTACAGGCGTTATGGAGCATCTCCACATAGTGGACCTGCGCTGCCTCCGGCGCTAACACGCCCTGACGGGTCAGCACCGTCACCTTGTGCCCGTTCATGGCCAGGTACAGGCCGGTCTCTGTCCCAGTCTCCGATCCGCCGATCACCACCACGTTCTCTCCCAGCCGGCTGTGGTGTCCATAGACGGAAATAGGCATGTGGACGTTGGGCCCAAACGCGCCGGGAATATCTGGAATGTTGGGCTCAGAGCCCACGGCGACCAGCACCACGTCGAAGCCCTCCGCCTTAACGAGCTCTGGGGTAGCGCAGACGTTTAGGCGGACTTCCACCCCCAGCTTGTCTATCTGGCGTATCTGCCAGGCTTTGAAGTTGCGAATAGGCCACTTGAAGGAAGCGTGGTCCGCATAGATCATCTGCCCGCCCAGATGGTCCTCCCGCTCAAACACGGTGACCTGATGTCCCCGCCGCGCGGCGACGATGGCCGCCTCCATGCCGGACACGCCGCCTCCGATGATGGCCACCTTGACCGGCCTGCCTGGGGCTTTCACCAGGCTTTTCAGCCGATGAGCCTGGCCCAAAGCGGGATTAACGGAGCAGATGTTGTGCCAGGGGCCGTTGATGTAGGGAACATGGCACTTGTTGCAGCGGATGCAGGGCGTGATGTCCTCTCCCCGGCCCTCATAGAGTTTTTCGAAGTAGTCTGGCTCACAGATGAAGGCCCGGGCCATACCGATGAGATCGCATTTGCCCTCCGCCAAGAACCGCTCGTTCAAGTCGGCATCCTGATAGCCGCCCACCGGCTCTACCAAGACGGGGACCCCGGCCTTTTTCATCTCTTGGCAGTAGCGCAGGGTCACCGGCTCTCCCTCCACCGAGTTGAACCCGGTGGGATGGGAGTCAGTGTCGTTCCAGGCACGGATCTGGAAAATATCGATCACGCCCTCTGCCATCCGGGCAAACTCAATGACCTCGTCCAGCCCCATGCCGCCCTGCTTCTCCTCACCGGAGATCTCGATCTCAATGAGGAAATCCCTGCCGCACAGCTGTTTGATGCGCCGGCAGGTCTCCAGTGGGAAGCGGACCCTATTCTCTAGACTACCGCCGTAGGCATCGGTCCGGTTGTTACACAGCGGGGACAGGAATTGGGCGAAAATGGGCAGGCGGTAGGCCATATGGATGGTGCACATGTCAAACCCCAACGTCTTGTAGAGCAGGGCTTTCTGTGCGATGTCCTCCTCCACCATTTTGATTTGTTCGGCGTTCATAGCTTTGATCTCCCCGAAGTCCTCAGCAAACAACTGGGGCAGCAGGTCCTGAATGGCATCCATGTCTGTCAGATCAATGTCCTTGCTAGTGTCGATGGCGGGCTTGTCCTTCACCCCCCATCCCTTCCGGCCGAACTCCATCAGGCACACCGAGATCTTGGAGCCATAAAAATGCACCGCGTCTGCCATCTGGGACATGTAGTTGTGCACACTGGGGTCGGTCAGGTCGAAGGACGGCATTCTCCGGCTAGAGGGATCGATAGCGGTGCGCTGGTTGGGGTCCGCCCAATCGCCGAAGCACACGATGGCCGCGCCATTGCGGGCACAGGAGGCCACATGCTGGATGACCGATTCTGCGGGAAATCGTTCTGGTCCCATCAGGTAGTGCGGCAGGGCGTTGGTGGACACCATACGGTTTTTTAAGTACACATTTCCCACCTTCAGGGGCTGAAGCAAATGGGGATAATGGCTCATACAATCACTCCTCACTTCAATGTTTTATCCGGGTTCATTATATCGGCAGGAAGAGGAAAAATACACAAACAAAAAGTAATCCGTCCATGCGTTTTATTAAGGCCGGTCAAATTGCCTGTTGTCTTTTTTCCCCGCCGGATTTAAGATAGAATCACCATGAGAGGAGTGGTTGGATGACAACGGTGCAAATGCATTATTTTATCGTCGCAGCGGAACATCTCAATTTTACCATGGCGGCGGAGCAGCTCTATATCACTCAGCCTGCGCTGAGCCGGCAGATCGCGGCCATTGAGGATGAGATCGGCACCAAGCTCTTCTCCCGGTGCAATAACGTGCTGTCACTCACTAAGGCGGGCAGGGTGCTGCTTCACCAGCTGTCCGGCCTTTACAGCGACTATCAGAACGTGATCAAAAACGTGCGGGATGTGGCCGCCGGCATCGAGGGGCATATCAATATCGGCGTTTTGGAGGATCAATATATGGACGCCTCCCTGTCCGCCGCCATCCGCCGCCTCATTCAAAACAATCCCCTGTGTGAGATCAATATTACCCGGCATGACTCTTCCTCCCTGTTCGCAGGGCTGATAGAAGGCACTGTGGATGCCGGCGTGATGCTGGTCTATGACGAGTTTGACCACTTCGGCTTCGCCTCCCTACCCCTGGATATAGCTCCGGCCCGTCTGGCCATTCACCGGGATCATCCCTGTGCCTGCCGGGAAAGCCTGTCCTATTCCGATCTGGACAAAATTCTCAATGACATTCCTCTCGTTATGGCCGATCTGAGCCAATTCCCAGAGCCGCTTCAAAACTCCTTGCTCCGCTTCCCTCCATTCGACGGTCTGGGGCCAAAGACCGGACAACTCAAGCTGTTGTCTGCCATCAGTTCCGTCTCTCTGTATGTAGCCCTTGGTCTGGGTGTCACTCTGTCCAACCGGGGTAACCTGTTGGCCAACGACCCCAATGTGGTGATGCTTCCGGTAAAGGGAATCCCGTCCATTACCCAGGGTTTGGTATGGAGAAAAAACTACTCTAATCCCCTGCTTAGCCAGCTCGTTACCTTACTGGAAAAGTATCTTTGATTTCCTTTTTTCTACTTTTTATAAAGCCGTAGCAAAAGGCCCAGATGGGAAATCCCGTCTGGGCCTGCTCCATTTAAAATTTCAGACGATTGTATTCGATAAAATGATGCTTCTGGTTTTTTCCGCTTATCCTAAATCGGCGGGAAGGGTCTGGGGCGGGAATCATAAAGAAAGGGCAGTGAGATAGCCCTCGGAGACCGCATCATAGATTTTCCGGGCCCGGACGCAGTCGCCGATCTTATGGCAGGGCACGCCCGCCCGCTGGACCAACGCCTCCAGCTCCCCGGTGTCGTTGGCGCGCATCCCCAGAGCGGCCACCACCGTGTCCGCGGGGATGAGCTGCACACTCCCGTCTGGCCCCTCCACCTGAACGCCAGCCTCTGTAACCGCCAGGCATCTGGCGCCCATATGGGCCTTCACATGCTGGGCAATCAGCTCCCGCAGGCGGCGCTTGTGCAGGCGGTAGGCGTCCGGCGCCAGCTCCTCCCGCATCTCCACCAGCTCCACCTCATGTCCCTGCTTCCACAGGTGGACCGCCGTCTCGCACCCCACCAGACCGCCCCCCAGCACCACAACTTTATGTCCCAGTCTGGCATCGGGAGCATAGGCGTCCATGGCCAGGACCACGTTGGCCCCGTCCAGCCCCGGAATGGGGGGCTGCAGCGGGTGGGAGCCAATGGCCAGGATCACCTCGTCCGGACGGATGTCCGCCAGCCGTTCTCCCGTCAGGACGGTATTGAGCCGGAGGTCCGCCCCTTTGGCTCTTGCCTGGGCCTCCATGGCGCGGGCAAAGCCCGCCAGGTCGTTCTTGTCCGGGTCGTGGACAGAGAAATTCAAAATTCCTCCCAGCTGGCCGCTTTTCTCCAGCAGGACCACCTCGTGGCCCCGGTCCCGGGCGGTCACCGCCGCCTGGAGCCCGGCCACTCCCCCGCCCACGATGAGCACGGTTTTCTTCTCCTCTGCCGGCTCCACCCGCCACCGCTCCGGGTGATCCGCGCAGGGATTGATGGAGCACCCCTCCGGAAACTGGCCGTTCAGCTCCGCCCAGGCTTCCTCAAAGGGACCCGGGAAGCACCGCATACACCGCAGGCACCGGCGGATCTCCTCCGGCCGGCCCTCCCGGACCTTCTGGGTGAAAAAGGGGTCCGCCGTCAGCTGCCGGCACAGCACCACCAGGTCGCACTTGCCCTGGGCGATCAGCTCTTCTGCCTGCTCCGGCGAGTTGATGCCCCCCACCACCGCTACCGGGATATCCACCGCCGCCCTGATAGCCGCGGCCACGTCCGCGTTGCAGCCGTGGGGCTCGTAGAGGGTGGACTCCTGCCAGGTGCCCGAGGGGTCCTGGTACAGCCCGGCGGACACGTGGATCAGGTCGGCGTACTGGGACAGGTACCTGCAGTACCCGCAGATATCCTCCAGGCTATATCCGCCGGGCACGTGCTCGCTGCCCGACACCCGGCATTCCAGGATGAACTCTCGCCCACAGGCTTCCCGCAGCGCCTGGAGCACCATCACGGACAGCCGGGAACGATTCTCCAGGCTGCCGCCAAAGCGGTCTATCCGCTGGTTGGTCCGGGGCGACAGAAACTGGTGGAACAGCCAGCCGTGGCCGCAGTGCAGGCACACCCCGTCAAACCCCGCCTCCTGGCAGAACCTGGCCGCCTTGACGAAGTCGGCGCACAGCTGCTCCACGTCCTCTTCCGTCATGGCCCGGATGAATACCCCGTCCCCGTTGGTCAGCTCCATGGGGCCGATGGGCTGCTCCTCCCCCTCGATCTCGCTCTTGGCCTGCCCCACATGGCACAGCTCCACCAGGGCCAGCGCCCCGTTGTCATGGATGCGCTGGGCAAACTGGCGGTAGCGCCGGGTGTGTTCCTCCGACTGGTCGTCAAAGCCGTAGAACTCGTTGGCCCCACGGCCTCCCGCCGCGGTCACCGGCGTCTCCCCCACGAGAAAGGCCGCCTGTCCGCCCCCGGCCCGCAGGTCAATCTCCGCCAGCTGTTCCGGGTCTGCGTCGTGGCACTCCGGGTCCTCGTTCCAGATCCCGCCCCTCGGCGCGCTCACTACCCGGCTCCGGTATGTGTGCCCCGCTATCCTTATCGGAGCCAGCAGATGGGAATAGCGTTCTGCTTCACCGCTCATATCCTTCTTCCTTTCCGTCTTGGGCTGCGCTCCCATTGGGACAGCCTCTGGTGCCGAACCAGGACGCACCCATTCGTCGACTATGATTAGACGGGCGCGGCCCGCGCCCGTCTAATGTGTATTTTATGTGTTTCGCCACTGAGGAGCGCTTGGCTCAAGAGATGGAGATATATTGGGAACAGACCTGCGCCCGCTTTCCATCATAGGTCATGAAATAATCCTCCACCAAGTCGCACACCATGGTTTTAGCCCGGTCAATATCCCGCTGACAGGGATGATTCCAAGGCTGTCCGTGGAAGAAATACGACGAAGTGACCTTTGTTCCGTCCGCCAACTCGTAAATCTTGGGATCCGGCATCTCGCCTGGCCCCATGAGACGGGGTTTTTCCCCTTCCTCTAGGCCAGCGGGGCCAAACTCCTTGCCACAGCAGGCGAACTGTCCCAGTACAGTGACGTTGTTCAGTTCCAAAAATAGCTTGAGCGCCGCCAGGGTAGCCAGGCTCTCATTGGAGCCGTGGAACCCGCCCCCATAGGTCGTAAACACGATGCCCAAAGGCATGTAATTGTCCCCGGACGGTCCGCCGGGATAAGGGCACAGACGGCGGCGCCACTGGGCGCCGATGGCGGGCTTGGGCGGCTTTCCGGGACCGCCCGGACCACCAGGACCGCCAGGACCGCCAGGACCACCAGAACTCTCACCGCCGGGAGGTCCCTTCATAGTGTCCGCATTCATATGGAACCCCTTGCCGGCGTCCACCTGCTTCTGCACATTGGCCTCCAGCTGTCCGCCGGCCCCCAAGGAAAACACTTTGTTTACCACAGTCAGCGGATAGCCTGCCACAATGGGGGACCCTAAGCAGACCACATCGTAATCATCAAAATAAAGCTGGTCCTGCATCCCCTCCCAGTCAGAGGGTTTCAAGGTCATTTTGAATAGGGTGGCTTCCCAGTTATAGTACTCAAAGGTCTCCGCCATGGCCTTAGCCACCCGCTCGGTATTCTTGGTCATGGAAGCGTAGAGAATCAGCGCCCGGCGCTTGGTCTTGGGGGTGAAGGTACATGCCTCCAGGTCGCTTTCAATGATTCTGCCGTCATCCTGATGAACAATGGCATGGCCGCTCACCTGGTCCCTGTCACAAGTCAAAGAAATCTCCTGTCGGCATGGACCGATCACAGCCTCAAAACAGAACGTGTTGCCCTTAGTATGTACGTTTTCCATCAGTTCACAGCCGCCGTGGTCGGCGATGACCTCGCCCTCATAGCCCCGGACACCCTGCCGGACCACTGCGGTGGTGGGCCGTTTTCCGCTTGGGGTGTCGGTAAGGTAGACGAATTTACCTTCAAAGTTCATGTTGAATTCCTCCTGTATCATGGATCAGACCTTCGTGGCAGGCCTGTTCGCTCTGCGCTGCTCTCTGGCCTGCTTTCTGGCCATCTTCCGGTCCGCCTTGGCGGCCAGCTTCTCGATCTT
This sequence comes from uncultured Eubacteriales bacterium, assembly GCA_900549885.1. Taxonomy (GTDB): domain Bacteria; phylum Bacillota; class Clostridia; order Oscillospirales; family Oscillospiraceae; genus Enterenecus. Next base: position 53,588 of record URQA01000002.1, read on the forward strand.
CTTGCTGTTGTAACTGCCCACGCCGCCTTTCAGCCGGGGATCCAACACATCCCGGAGGCTGTCGCCAAACAGGTTGGCTGCCAGCACCATCAGCGCGATCAAAATACCTGGGTATAGGCACAGCCAGGGGGCAGTATACATATTGGCCCGCCCCTGATTGGTAATCATATAGCCCCAAGAGGGCGTGCCCACGCTGACGCCGTAGCCCAGGAAGTTCATGGACGCCTCCATCATAATCACGCCTCCCAATCCTCCGGCAGAGGTAGTGATGATCAAAGGCAGTGTGTTCGGCAACACATGGCGGACGCTCTTCCACAGCAGTCGAGAGCCCATCATCTCCGCCGCCTTGACATATCCGCTGTCCTTTACAGACATGGCCGCAGACCGAATCATCCGTGAGCCGCCGATTCCGCCCGGAATGGACATGACCAATATCATCTGGAGCATCCCGTTGCCGAACAGGCTCATCATCAAAATGGTAATCAACATGCCGGGGATACATTGCCAGGCATCTACAAATCGCTGCACAATCAAATCGAACCAGCCGCCGATCACTGCGCTGAGGGTGCCGATCACCACAGACAACAGGGTGGATAAGGCTGTGACAGCCAGACAGAGGATGACCGAGGTCCGTGCTCCGTAGATCAGATAGGACAACACATCCCGGCCCAGATTATCCGTGCCCAGCCAGTAGACAGCCCCGCCCTCCCGGGCGGCGGCCCGTCCCGCGGCATCCATGAATAGATACGGCGGCTCCAGCTTATGAATGATATCCGTGGGCAGTGTCCCCCCTACCATTTTGACCGGGGCGATCACATCCGCAAACAGCGCAATCAAAAGCAACAGCAATAAAAAGACAATTCCTGTTGTGCCAAGGGGCCTGGTCTTGCAAAAGTGCAGAATGCTTTGCCAAGCGCCGTGCTTCGAACGTTTCATCTCAACCCACCCCCTCTTTGTCCAGGGACACTCTTGGGTCGATCCACTTATAGGAGATATCCACCAGCAGATTGACCACCATGGTGAACAGCGCAAACACCAGCACGCACCCCTGAACCAATGGATAATCCCGGTTTCCGATTGCGGAAATCACTTGGTTGCCGATTCCAGGGATTCCAAAAATGTTTTCCAAAATTACGGACCCGCCGATCAGCCCGGCCACCGAGTTGCCGATGATGGTCACCACGGGAATCAAACCATTTCGAAACGCATGCCGGAACATGACTCTCCGCTCCGGCGTTCCCTTGGCCCAGGCGGTGCGGACATAGTCGGTACGCATCACATCCAGGGTCACCGTGCGGACCGTACGCAGCTGCATCCCCGCCTGAGTCATGGCGTTAAGCAGCGCCGGCATAAAAAACATCTGCAGGTTCTGGAACGGATTTTCCAGCAGGCTTACATACTGTGTCGGCGGCGAATAGCCCCACAAAATAGCAGGGTACACCAGCACCAGCGTGGCCAGCCAGAACACTGGCACTGACATCAGCACCAGAGAGAGCACTCGAACCAAAACATCTCCTCCGCTGTTTTGCCTTGCGGCGCAGAACAACCCCAGGGGAATGGAGATCAGGTTGGTCAAAATCAAGGTCAGAATGCCAAGCTCCAGACTAGCTGGAAGTTGGCGGCCAATGGCAGCTAGTACACTCTCACTTTGGAACAGGCAGTCGCCTAAATCTCCCCAGAGCGCACTGCCCAACCAGATGAAAAACTGGGCAACCGCCGGCTTATCCATGCCAAGCATGGCCTCTACCTCTTCCCGTGTCACATCATAGGATCCTTGACTTTGCAGTTGATACTGCAGAGCATCCACAGCGTCACCGGGCAGCATGCGTAGCAGCGCAAATATAATCACACAAACCAGCAGCGTAGTGGGGATAAGCAAAAGCAACCTTTTGGCAATATATTTTCCCATGCTCTTTATGCCTCCTCATTCACACGGTGGCAGGCCACAAAATGGCCGCCGCCCACATCCAGAAAGGGCGGCTCCTCCGTCCGGCACCGCTCATCCGCATAGCGGCAGCGGGTGCAGAAGTTACAACCCAGCGGAGGATTGATCGGGCTGGGCACCTCCCCTTCCAGCAGGATGCGCTCCCGAGCCAGGTCGGCCTCCGGGTCTGGGATGGGCGCGGCCGAGATGAGGGCCTGGGTATAGGGGTGGAGCGGATGGGCGTACAGCTCGTCGCTGCTGGTCAGTTCCATGATTTTTCCTAGGTACATTACCGCCACCTGATCGCTGATATGCCGCACTACCGATAAGTCGTGCCCGATGAAGATGTAGGTCAGGCCCAATTCCTCCTGCAAGCGCATCATCAGCCCGACGATCTGGGCCTGAATGGACACGTCCAGAGCGGAGACGATCTCATCACACACCAAGAAAGATGGGCTCAGCGCCAGCGCCCGGGCGATGTTGATGCGCTGCCGCTGTCCGCCGGAAAACTCGTGGGGAAAGCGGTCGGCAAATTTGGGATTCAGGCCCACCAGCATAAGCATCCGCTCCGCCAGTTCATCCAACTCAGTCCGGCTCATCCCCTTGTCCATCCTCTGGATGTGGTGCCCCTCCAAAATGATGGAGCGCACGGACATCCTAGGGTCCAGCGCGGAAAAAGGGTCTTGGGTAATCATCTGCAGCTGCTTGTGCAGGTGACGCAGCTCGCCCTTGCCCGCACGGCTGATGTCCTGCCCGTTGAAAATGATTTTACCGGATGTAATGTTCAGGTTGCGCATGACGCAGTTGCCCACCGTGGACTTGCCCGACCCCGACTCGCCCACGATGCCCAGCGTCTTGCCACGGGCGATGCGGAAAGAAACGCCGTCCACCGCCTTGACATAGCCTACCACCCGCTTCAGTAAGCCTTTGGTCACGGGAAAATGCATCTTTAGGGTTTCTACCGTCAGAATGGTTTCCTTGGTATCCAAAGGCACGGAGGGCTGGGCCTTGATATCCCAATCCAGCATGCGGCTGATTTCTCCGCTGCGCGGCATCTCCGGCGTGGTGGCCGATCTCATTCTTTCGCTCACCCCAGCCGCCCCCTTTCCTCACGCGCCTCCTCCATGTGGAAGCAGGCGCAGGTATGGTTCTCTCCTACTATTGCATGCTCCGGCCGGCGGGTTCTGCACTCCTCGGTGGCGTATTTACACCGGGAGGCAAAGGCGCAGGACTGGGCCGGAATCTGGCTCATGTCAGGCGGCTCGCCCTCGATGGTATACAGGCTCTCTGTTCTGGGGCGATCCAGCCGGGGCACCGCACGGATTAACCCCATGGTGTAGGGATGCCGGGGATTGCGAAAGACCTCCCGTGTGGGTCCCTGCTCCACCAGCTTACCCCCGTACATGATCTTGACGCTGTCCGCATACCGGGCTACGATGCCCAGGTTATGGGTGATAATAATCAGGGTCGTCCCAGTCCTTTTCCGCAGTTTATCCAACTGCTCCAGAACTTGGGCCTGGACCGTCACATCCAAGGCGGTGGTGGGCTCGTCGGCAATGAGCAGCTCCGGGTCGCAGCACATGGCCATAGCGATCATGGCCCGTTGCTGCATCCCGCCGGAAAACTCAAAGGGATACTGGTTCACCCGCTTTTCTGGGTTGGGGATGCCCACCATATCCAACAGCTTGATGGCCCGCTCGTGGGCCTTCTTTCGGCTTAGATCGCTGTGCAGCTGAATTGTCTCCTCGATCTGAGTCCCAACGGTCATAACTGGGTTCAGCGCAGCCGACGGCTCCTGAAAAATCATACTGATTCGCTTGCCACGCAGCTTCTGCATTTGTTCGTCGCTGTATTTCAGCAGGTTTTCCCCGTCAAAGAAAATTTCGCCTGAGACGATCCGCCCCGGCGGATAGGGGATCAGCCGCAGGACCGACAGGGCGCTCACCGTTTTGCCAGATCCGCTTTCGCCAATAATGGCGGCGCACTCGCCCCGTTCCACCGTATAAGATAAATCGTCCACCGCCCGCATGGGAGCTCCGCCTGTCATAAAGTAGGTACTCAAGTGCCGGACCTCCAGAATGTGGTCTGCCACAAGGCCCACGCTCCTTTCCATCTTCCTTAACGCCACCTGCGCGCCCCCACGCTGGGGGCGCGCAGGTGTAACGCTTCCTTATCCGTTGGCCTCGGTATTCCAAATGCGGGCAGACATCGTCTTGAAGAAGTGATAGGCGCTGAGCAGCTCCCCATTCTCCATTCCGCCCACACGAGTGGAATAGTATTCCTGCGACTGCGTCATCCCACTCAGTGCGATGAGGAAGTGGTTCTGGATGTAATACTCCTCGCATGCCCGGGCGGCTGCCGCCTGCTCATCCGTGGTCATAGCGTCCCGTACCGCCACGAGCAGCTCGTCAAAGTGGGTGTCGTCTGCAAAGTTGCAGTAGGCAAACCCGGTCGTGGCATAAGTCTGGAAAACGAAGCCCGCATCTGCACCAGTCCCCATCTGGAGATTATACTGGCGCGGGTCGTCCCGGCTGCTCTGTACCTGCCGCCCCTCCGACATGTCGGACAGAATGGTGATTTCCATATCAATGCCAACCTCGGCAAAGTAGCCCTTGGCCAATTCAAAAATTTCAGGGTTGGCCATCGCATCAATGGCTACCGTAAAGGAAAAACCATCGGGGTAGCCCGCTTCCGCCAGCAGCTGCTTGGCCCCCTCGGGGTCGTAGGTGTACTCATCCATCAATTCGTCGTCCCAGGTGCCTACTGTGCTCCAGCTGGTCAGGGCTGGATCCCAAAGTCCGGGCAGAGTCAGCTCGTCATACCCATAGTAGGCTGTGGCCACTTCTTCCAGATTGATGGCTTTTTGCATGGCGATGCGCACCCGAATATCGTGAAAGGGCTCCTGGTTCATCTTCAGGCCGATGGCTTCCGCCGCGGCATCAAATTGGTAGGCCTGAGTCTGGGCGGAGCTGGTCAACTGGGTGGCTTCAGAGTCGGACAGTCCTGCGTTCATGTTAATGTAGTCCAGCTTTCCCGCAATAAAGTCAGAGAGGATGGCAGTGGTGTCTCCATATTTTTGCAGGACCACCCCATCCAGATAGGGCAGCTTGTTCTCCGGGTAGCGCTCATCATAGTCATAGTAGTTTTCATTGCGGATAAAGGTGTAGTGGTTATCTGCCACATAGTCTGTGAGCATGTACGGACCTGTACCGCAGGCATAGTGCCAATCTAACTTCTGGTCCTCTGTCAAGGTGTCCCACTCTGGTCCAGTAATATTCACCTGGGCAATGACGAACTCGGACAGCTTGGTTTCGGAGGCGGTGTTCATGTGGAAGGCCACCACATAGGTGTCCAGCACCTCCACGGATTCCAGCATATTCAGGCGGTCCCGCCAATTGGCGTCGATAACGACCATATTGCTTTCGTCAAACCCAGAACCCAGGCCGGTCACCCGGTCATAGGAGTATTTCACATCCTCCGCCGTCAGGTTGCGGGCGTGGAAGATGTCGTACTGTTCCTCCTTCTCCTGGAAGTAAACGTCATCCCGGATAGTGACCGTAAAGGTCATGGTTTCCGCATCCCACTTCCAGCTTTCCGCGATTTGGCCCTGGGCGGTGTCCAGCGTAAAGCTGTTGGTCTTGAAAGGATAGGCTTCCGGGTCGTCCAGCCCCCAATTGGGTGCAAACAGATATTCCAACCAGAGAGAATATGTATACTGTTCGCCCATGGCCGGGTCAAACACCGTGTTAAAATCATTGTATGAAAGAGTCAGAGTGCCGCCGTACTCGGGCTGGCCGGGATCAGCAGGAGCCACGGAGTTGGTTCCCACTGGCTCCGAGGCATTTCCTGACGGAGAATTGCTGTCCTGCCCCGCAGGGGAACCGCAGGATGTCAAACCAAAAAGCATCCCCGCCGCAAGCAATCCCGACAACAGACGTTTCGCTTTCATGTTTCTTCCTCCTGTTAACAGTTTTATATTCCGTCTTTCGACGGCAAAACGATTTCAGAGGGGCAACCCTGGACGATGTTGCCCTCCAGATCCTCGCCCCACAGCATCACTTCGCAGCAGTGCTCGCCCTGGTCGTTGATGTACTTGTCCGTGACCACTGCCCGGCCAATGCAGGTGTCGCCCTGGCTGCCATGGCGGTCGCAGTCCCTGCCTTCCATGCCGGGCACCTTCATGAACTCCGCCTTGCACATATCCCAGTCCCGCAGCTCCTGGAAGAAGGGGAAGAACCGCCAGCTGAACCGGGACACCCGGCCCTTGTTGCCCACAAAGTTGGTCAACGTCCGGGCAATCAGCCGGGCGCCGGTGTCGTTGTACCATACGCCCCGGGCCCCGTCGGTGTTGATGTTCCGGTTGCCAAAATGGAGGGCCGTCTCGTCCAGGAACGCGCCATAGCGGTCCCGGAAGGTTACGGCCCGCATCTTTGGATCCATCAGTTCCTCCCGGGAATAAATGGACAAATCCCCAATATCGTACCAGTACATCATGTGCATATAAGTCACCGGGCCATCAGAGCAGGTCTTGGGCAGCTCAAAACCCACAGGCACATCCTCCCAGAAGGGAGTGTCGTCCCCCATGATCTTCTCCTGGTCCCAGATCTCCTTCATCCGCTCATAGTCCGCGTCAGTGGTGTAGTGGCCGGAAGGGGCGTACTTGGTCCAGCTTTCTTGGTTTTCCGAGAACGTGGGGCGCTTGCTGTCGTCCAGCAGCTGCCGGTAATATTCCCGGACAGAGCCAGACAGGTGCATGACCACCTTGCCGCTTTCGTCCACCTTGTCCGCCTCGCCTCCCATACACCAGCGGCGCAGTTCATCGTTGGGGTGGGTACGCTCCTCAAAGAACTTTCTGACATTGGTCTCTCGGAGCAGATCACCCGCATAGATGTTGCGGTTGTAGTGGATATCCGTACCGTCATTGGTGTAGTAGAAGCGGCTGGCCATATCCTTGGGGAACTGGGGCACCACCATAATGGGGGGCATGGCCTCAAACCCGGGGTAGGCGGGTACGCTGGGATGTCCATGGGCCCGGGCATAGGCCGGGTCGTTATAAAGGGGGTCATAGGGATTCCACTTCTTGTTGTAGGCGATGATCTCTTCCTCTGTGTAACGTCTAGGCCTCATGAACGGAGGAAGGGAGTCCTCGTCATCCGGGTCCATGGGCGGCATCCCCGGCGGTCCGGGCATTGTGCGCTTGCCATGATAGATGTCCCAGCGCAGTTGGACCTCTTCTTTTTCAAAGTCCATATATTCTCCCGGCTGGAACAAGCAGTATTCACTCATTGCATCCCACTCCTTTTTGCAGTAATATGCCCAACTTTTTACTTTTTTTCACATGCTTTTTATTCATTTCCTCTAGTCAACAGCTTACATGATTCCCTATTCCCGCACAAGACACAACCTTGTCATTTTTGCGTCAAGTAGCACCAGTAAAAAACGGGATTTTATTTGTTTCCAATTTGACATGTCGTGCAAAAAATGTTATAAACAGATGAGCTTTCTGTCATTTTGGGGTGATTACTTTGAATCAGGCCGCTTCTGACCGTGCGGAACAACTGGCACATCAGCCGCTCTCCCTCTCCGAATATCGAAATCAACTGGTCCGCTTAAAGAATATGGCTTTGCTGTGTCATTGTTCTGCTGAACTCAACCAAGGCACTCTTCTTTTTTTCAGCGTCAACAATATGTTTCTGGGCAAGGGAGACTGCTTTGTAATCTTGTTCTCTGAATTGGGGAGTCCTATCCCCAAAAAAGAGCATGGGGAAGATCTGTACGGCCGGGTCTATCTCTATGCTCTCATTGATGAGATTCTTTCTGAGGTGCTGGGCGGTCACTTTTCCTATTACAGCGCGGAATTGGACGGCCGGCTGGTGGCCATCATCCATTTCCCCCTGGGGCTGCTTCCCTCCCATGCCGACGATCTGCCTCTTCTCCTCCAAAGCAGCTGCGGAGAGGTTACCCAGCTGTGTCGGGACCGTTATGATTTAAATGTGGCGGCCTATGTCAGCGACCGCGTATCGGACATCACCTCTATCTCCATGGTCTACCACAAACTGCTCAACCTGGTCACGCTACACCGCTATTTGCAGTTCACCCCCGCCACCCCGGTTATTCTCGTCACACCGCCCCCACCCACCGAGCAGATGGAGCCATTTCCCGTGCGTCAACTGGCGCAGGGGCTGGCCAATGCGGTCCTGGATGGCGAAGGGTATCATTCGTTTGCTGACCAGGCCCTCGATCAAATCTCCCATTTCACCCTTTTTTCTGCGGATGAGCTGCGTACCCGGTTTGGCGATTTTTTTGAGGCATTTTGCAGTGAGCTTCGCTTCCGCGGCGTTCCTTTTCAAAATGACCAGCTGAGGATGGAAAACTTTTCCCTTATTAATGAATCCCACACCTGGCAGGAGCATGTGGCATGGTTCCACTCTGTTCTGGACCGCATCGAAGCCTCGTACAATACCCAGTCGTCAGAATTTCGTCAAGCCTGCCTGGAACAGCTTCTTGACTGTGTGGACCACCATATCGGCGATGTAAACCTCAACACCGCTATGTTGGCGGAATCCACCGGGTTTTCTCTGCATCAGGTCAAGCTGGCATTTCGCCAGCAGATGCAGACCTCTCCCACCCGCTACATCCGGTCCTGCCGCCTGGCCAGATCCGCTCAACTATTGCTAGACAGCGACTACAGCGTGGCCCAGATCAGCGCCTGCTGCGGGTTTGGCAGTCTGGAGACCTTTCACCGGGTATTTCGGCAGGAGTACGGTATTTCCCCTGGAAAATTTCGAAAGCTTCGTTCCGTGTCTCAAGAAGCTCACCCAGCGTCCCACCTGTAGAACGCCGCCCACAGGATATCCGGCCGTCCGCCGCAAATAGGCCGGCACCAAGGACGGATGCCCCGGGCTGGCGAAACATTGTGCGCGCTCATCTGCCCGCCCTGCGCATTTGCGTTATACCCCCTCTTCATCACAGGCAGTATTAATTATCACCTCATGAGGTGCCCGTCCACGAATCGGAACGCCGTCGCATACTGGTTCAGCGCCCGCTTCTGGGGAATCAGCTCCTTAGTCCTGATACCCCCCATTGGTCAGGTGCTCCAGTGCGTCGTCAAGCCCCCATCACATATACATCATAATGGGGTTAATACTAATTGGGGGGAATGATTTTATTCCTATTATTTAGACAAAGGTGCAGAAACACGACACAAAATTCGAAATAAGGCTGCGTAAGAAAAGCTGACGGATATTAAAATATGGGAAGCAGGTAGTTTATGAAGCAACTGATATTAAGCGATAGACCATTGAATTTGCCTGAAATGAGCCATACTTCTATAGAGTTTGTAGACCTGTCTAAGCTAAAAATCGCCAACTGCATTGGTTGTTTCGGATGTTGGACAAAAACCCCTGGAAAGTGTGTCATCCGGGATGACGCAGTTAAGGTCTACCCCCGGATTGCGGAAAGTAATCGTGTGCTGTATATCAGCAGAGTGAAATACGGGAGCTATGACACTGTCATGAAAACCGTACTGGAACGGGCAATCCCCATCCAGCAGGCATTTATCCGTTTGCTACATGGAGAAACACATCATATCCAGCGCAATGTGGTTCCCAAGCAAGCCACAATTATCGGATATGGCGAAATTTCCAAGGAGGAGCAGGATATTTTCCGTCAGCTGGTTATACGCAACGCAAATAACATGAACTTCGAACACTATGAGGTTGTCCTTGTATCAGAGGATACTTTGGAGCAAGCGGTCAAGGAGGTGTTGTCGGCATGGGAAATATAATGATTATGAACGCAAGTCCCAGAGCGCCAAAATCAAACTCGAAGCAATACGCCAGAATCTTTTCTGAGAACTGCCATATGCAGACAGAGTATTTTAACCTCACTAAAACAAATCATATGGAGCTCGCCCACACAATGGAGAGGTTTTCCGATGTTTTGTTCGTATTCCCGCTCTATGTCGATGGAATCCCTGTAACTCTCCTAAACTTTTTAAAAGCATTGGAGAATAGCCCCCCTCAGCACAAGCCAGTTGTATCTGTTTTAATCAACTGCGGCTTTTTGGAGCCAGAGCAGAATAGCATTGCTGTTAAAATGATCCAACTGTATTGCAGAAACTATGGCTATCCAATTGGCTCCGTCCTAAAGATCGGTGGCGGAGAGGCCATTCTAACAACTCCCTTCCGCTTCCTGGTAAAGGGTAAGATAAAAAAACTGGCGCGCTCTATAACCTCTGCCAACTATCGGGAACTGCGGGTTACTATGCCGCTCCCCAAGAGCATCTTTATCAAAGCCGCTTCAACATACTGGGAAAACTACGGAAAGCGAAACGGCATTACCAAAGAAGATATGAAAACCATGCAAATTGAAGCGTGAAGCGTTGGCGGCAGGCCCTATCGTGGGATGGAGCGCCCCGCCTACATAGCCAGTAAGCCAGCCGTACTTGAATGCAATTACAGCCGAAAACAGCCATGGAGCTATTAAAATAATGCTCCATGGCTGTTCTTGTAGATACATGCTATATGTTATAGTAAATGGTATGGTGCTTTCCGTTTAGGAACAGGATTATCCTCCGGCCGCAGCACCAAGCCTATGCTATTTTGATGGCCTGACGGCAGAAAAGATAGAGGAAGAGGTACAGGAATCCCCCGCTCTCCAAGAAATGATAACTTGGCGGGAACAGCTGGGCGAAAAATGCGGCCTGGATCTGACCGCAAAAAAGCGGATGACCTTGATAAACTGACCCGACTCATCGGAATAGCCCAATATTTTCCCCGAAGAAATTGTTCGCTACTATATGTTCTGCAAAACTAGCGCAGATCTAGGCTATGACAAGTCAACTGCGTTCCTCATCCCAGTGCGGCAAAGTCCTTGTCCGGTAGAAGCAACGGCTGGCACTGGCAACATTCGCTTCCACAACCTGCGGCATGCTTTTGCTACTCTCTCTGCAAAACGGCTTGGATGTATCGGCTCTGTCCCATACTCTGGAGCACTTCGCTGGCTTCACCCCGGACAACTTCACCCAGCCCCCTGCAAATGCGGCGGGAAGCGGCAGCGTCATTGACCAGACGATGTGGGACTACGCAAAAATATAGGCCCGGACGGGTATCCATCCGGGCCGCACTGCGGTTTCGGGCCATTATACTTGAACCAAATCGTTATGCTCCCGTGCTTCTAAATCTTGGATCTACCCGTGGTAATAGCGATGGCCGTAATCGAAGAAACGACACGCCAGACAAAATCGGAGCACCACTTATTGATTGCAATATGCTGCGATATAGCGGGCGATCGCCCCCTCCACCTCCTCCTGGCACAGGGGATAGACCATGCCGTGGCCCGCCCCGGCGGCTTCCAGATACTCCACCGGCCCGGCGTACGTTTCGGCGAACTGCGCCACCGTCTGGGTATCCACGATCGTGTCCGCCCCCGCCGCCAGCAGGAGGATGGGGGTCTGCGCCCCCTGCGTGGCCTCCACGGCGGAGAACTCCCCCATAGAGCGGCCGTCCGGCAGCACCTTCCGGGCGTTCCAGTCGATCAGGGGCATCAGCAGGCCGGGGATGCCGAACTGCTCCCGGAGCAGATAGCGCGCCGCGTCGTACAGCTCGATCACCGGGCTCTCCGCCACCAGGAAGGCCACCCGCTCCTCCCCGGCGCTCCACAGCGCCGCCGAGGCGCCCAGGTCCTGCCCGTGGAGGATATAGGTCTGTCCGCCATAGCGGCTGTCCAGATGGTCCATCCAGTCCACCAGGTCCCGGCTCTCGTACTCGCCCCAGGTCACCTGGTATCCCTCGCTCTCCCCATGGGAGCGCAGGTCCGGAATAAAGATGTTGTACCCCTGCTCCGCGTAGAAGGGCACATAGAGCAGGTCGCTCTCCCGGCTGCCGTCAAAGGGGTGCAGGGCGATCACGGTGACGTTGCTCCCGGCGTCATAGAAGTCGCCCTCCAGGGCCAGGCCGTCCGCCGTGGCGGAGATGGAGAGGGTCTCCCGTAGGTGGGTCTGCCGCCAATCGTCGTACTGCTGCTGGAGGGGGAGCAGCAGCTCCTCGTCCTCCTGGGTGCGCGCCAGGCCGTCCATCTCGGTCAAGATGGAGGTCGTCCCCTCATAGTGCCCCAGGAACATATTCACATAGCCTTGGGGATACCGGACCAGCCAGACGCCGCCCAGGATCGCCACGATGGCCACAATGAAGATGATCCGGAAGCGCCGCTGCCGCCGCTTGTCCGTCTGCTCACCGGGGGTCTCCGGCTGGGGGCGCTGATCCCGTTGCTTTTTGAATCTCATCCTGGCTGCCTCCTTACAGTGCGATGGCCATGCCCAGCGCATGGGTGGCGGTGGTCCGGTCTGCCTGCCGCTGGGCGCGCCACTGGTCGTACCGCGCCTGCCACAGATCCTGTCTGGCCTGGATCGCCCGCGCGTCCTCGCCCTGGCCCAGGTAGCACACGGCCCACCAGCCCTTCTCCCCCTGGAGCAGGGCGGTCTCTCCTACGGCGGGCTGCCCCTGGAAGCACCACTGGGCCACCTCGTCCTCCAGGTCATCGGCGGCCATGTCCGTCCAGACGCCGTCCTGGGGGACCTCCTCCGCCCTGGTATAGGCCACGGCCATGGCGCAGAACCGCTCCGTGCCGCCCCCCTCCTGGGCCCAGCGGTCCAAAAAGGCCTCACCCAGCGTCTGGGCGTTGTCCCACTGGCGCTGCTCCGGCTGGCCGGACACCCGGTCGGCCTCCGCCTCGAAATAGGCCAGGGAGAGGTCGGCGGTGTAGTCCGCCGCCGTGCCCAGGGCGGCCACATAGTCCTCCACGTCCGCCTCGGAGGGGCCCAGCTCTTCCTCCAGGGCCTTGCGGTAGGACTCCGCCAGGATCTGGCCGGAGTACAGCTCCAGATACAGGTCCTGGGTCATACCCGTGTCATAGTAGGAGGTGAAATAGTCCCCCAGGCTCTTCAGCCCGGTGTCCACGCAATACTGGCGCAGCTCCTCCAGCCGGGCGTCGCAGGCCGCCTGGACCTCCTCCTGCGCCGTATAGCCGGCCTCTTCCGCCGCCTCCAGCAGGAGGGTATCCTCCTCCAGCGCCGTCAGGGCCTCCGCCTTGAAATGGTCCTGCCAGGTCTGCTCCCCGTCAAAGCTCTGGTCCTTGAGGGCCTTGCTCACATCCAGGCCCAGCTCGGCCAGATGCTCCGCATGCTCGTTGACGTAGTCATAATAGGCGTCATAGAAGTAGTAGCGAAACTCCAGGGCAGAATAGGACTGTCCATACACTGTAACAGCGGGAACCATCCCCTGCAGCCAGCCGGTGTTGAGCAACAGCAGAACCAGGATCACCGGAATCAGAATGATCAGCGCCACATGGGGGGGTAGCTTGCCTTTCGCAGCAGTTTTTTTCATAGCGCACTCCTCTGTCATCGGGATAAGGGGTCAAGTCATGCAGAACCGGAACGCCGGATGGTGCCGGCGTTCCGGTCCCTTGAAGTGGGAGGAATGGAAACAAATCAATAGAACAGGATCGCGCCGATTACAGCCACCAAGCTGAAGATGACAGGGAACACCACCGTCAGCACGAAAGTGTATTTGTAGGACTCCTTGTGGTCGGTCTTGAACAGGGCCAGGCCCTGGGCGATGTGCGCGGAGTGGGGCAGGGAGTCAAAGGTGGTGGCGGCGGACACTGCGATGCGGTGGACTGCGGCCGGGTTGACGCCATTGGTGTTGCCCACGCCGTACTCAGATCCGAAGATGGACAGCCACATAACCATGCCGGACACGCCGTCGGCACACAATCCCGCGATCAGGCATACGGACAGCCATACGGTAAAGTAGGGGTTGATGTCGATGGACAGGATCAGCTCCTGCAGCGGCTGGAAGCAGGCCGATGCCTGGGTCACCAGGCCAAAGCCGTAGACAGCGCCGCTCAGGACGATGAAGGGGAACATTTCCGTCATGCCGCGGCTCAGGGTCGGGATGACGTGGAGCTTGTTGTGGACGGTATCCCAGTTCAGGAAGATCGTCACTGCGGAGGTGATCCACATGCTGAACACCAGCGCATTCATGGCGGACAGGTTCTCCACGCCGAACAGCGGCTTGAGGGCCAGCTGGAAGAAGGCGCACAGCACGATGACCAGCACGATGGGCACGATGGCCTTCCAAAATGCGGGAAGTTGGATCTCGCCGCCGCCAAACAGCTCACGGGAGGCAGCCACCTTCTCGTCGCCCCGGGGCTCATAGCCCTTGCCTTCTTTTCTGGCCTTGTGGATGACGTGCTGGAGGTAGCACACGGCCAGCACGATGCCCACTGCGGCGCAGGCCAGGGACAGGCCGGGGGCCGCCCAGGTGGTGGTCCCCAAATAGGTGGTGGGCAGGACGTTGGGCATGGCGGTCACGCCGGGCAGGGTGAAGCTGACGATGGGGGACACGCCCACGCAGGCCGCATAACCCAAATAGATAGGTAGGTTCGCCTCTTTCATCAGGGAAAACGCCATGGCTGAGACGATGAACATATAGCTGCTGATACCGGCCAACTGCAGAATGGCCGCAGTGGCGGCGATGATGTAGGGGGCGTGGTCCGCGCCGGTAATGCGCACCATGCGCATGGCCACCGCCTCGCCCGATTTCGTCTCACGCATCAGATAGCCGAATAGGCTGGCAGATATGAACGCCAAACCATTTTGGGTGGCGAACTGGCCGATGCCAGACACCCATGTGCTGGTAATGGTGGTGATGAAGCCGTCTGTCGCCGTAAGTGCCACCAAGGCTGAAGCGATCAGCGCGGACACCGCCGTGTGCATCCCAATATAGCACAGGACGATGAACAGCACGATCCCCAGCACCAAGATGACGGCCGCCACAGCCACATTGGTCCCAAGGATCGGGATGGCGGTACCGGTCGCAGCAGTTGCTCCAGGCATTTGTAGACCTCCTTCTCTACTTTCTTTTATTTTGATCCTCATCCCGAGGGGACAGACTT
>URQA01000003.1 GCA_900549885.1 uncultured Eubacteriales bacterium
CCATGAGCGCGTCCAGATCGGCGGGGTTGCACTTGGCCACGGTGTTGGCCACGCCCTTGACAAAGTCCACAAACTTCTCGTTCTTACCCACAAAGTCGGTTTCGGCGTTGACTTCTACAGCCACGCCGATCCCGTCCACCACGCAGGCATAGGCCATACCTTCGGCGGCAATGCGGCCAGCTTTCTTGGCAGATGCAGCCAGGCCCTTCTCGCGCAGCCACTCAATGGCCTTGTCCATATCGCCTTCAGAAGCGGCCAGGGCCTTCTTGCAGTCCATCATGCCGCAGCCAGTCATCTCGCGCAGATTTTTTACGTCTTGTGCAGTAATAGCCATAATTGATCGTACCTCCAAAAAATCAATGGTGTAACAGGAAAAGCGCCCGCCCGCGCGGGCGGGCGCTCCAAACGCTCGGAATTACTCAGCGACTACAGGGGCCTCCTCCGCAGCGGCCTCAGCGGCCTCGACGGGAGCGTCCTGCCCCTGCTTGCCCTCCTGCACGGCGTTGGCCATGATGGAGGAGATCAGCTTGATAGCCCGGATGGCATCATCATTACCAGGGATGACATAGTCGATCTCATCAGGGTCGCAGTTGGTGTCCACGATGGCCACGATGGGGATGTGGAGCTTGCGGGCCTCGTTAATGGCGTTGCGCTCCTTGCGGGGATCCACCACGAACAGCGCGCCGGGGAGCTTCTTCATCTCCACCACGCCGCCCAGGTACTTCTCCAACTTGGCAATCTCACCCATATGCTTCATGACTTCCTTCTTGGGAAGCATGTCGAAGGTGCCATCCTCCTGCATCTTCTTGAGCTGGTTCAGACGGTCCACACGGGTACGCATGGTCTTGAAGTTGGTCATCATACCGCCCAACCAGCGGGCGTTGACATAGAACATACCACAACGGGTAGCCTCTTCCTTGATGGCCTCCTGAGCCTGCTTTTTGGTGCCCACGAACAGCAGGGACTGGCCGTTTTCGGCCACAGAGCGAACGAAGGAATAAGCCTCCTCCAGCTTTTTCACCGTCTTCTGCAGGTCGATGATATAGATGCCGTTACGCTCGGTGTAGATGTAAGCGGCCATCTTGGGGTTCCAACGGCGGGTCTGGTGGCCGAAATGCACACCGGCCTCCAAAAGCTGCTTCATAGAAACGACTGCCATGTTTTTCTTTTCCTCCTAATTGTTTGTTTTTACCTCCGGGGGACTCATCTTTTGCGCCCACTTTTCCATGAAAAGCACACGACGAAAAATCCGCCCCCGTGCGGAATGCCCTGATAGTTTACCATATTGTCCTTTTAAATGCAAGCATTTTTCCCTTCTTTTTCTCTCTTTTTCCGTGGTAATACCATTTCCCGAAACAGTAGGGCGGACACGGAAGCCCATCCTTCCCTGTCCGCCCTGTTCTGCGCTTACATCTTCAGGCCACTGGAAAAATGCTCCACTGCCTCGCCCACTGCCTTAATCGCCTTGCCTGCGGCGGCTTGGACCGATTTCTTCTTCCGCGGCCGCATCATCACCGCACCTAATGTCGCCGCAGCTGCTACGCCAAGGCCAACCGCGGGCAACACGGCCTTATTCATCGGCTTCATGTTCATCCCTCCTTCCGCCCTAGTTTGCCCGGAAGCAGGAACTGTTTCACTAGAAATTTTTAGCTGTTTATATCCAATTCCAGGGACACCGGACAGTGGTCGCTGCCAAAAACTTCAGTATGGATGGATGCGTCTTTCACCCGCTCCATCAGCCGTTCCGATACGATGAAATAGTCAATACGCCATCCCGCGTTGTTCTCCCGGGCGTGAAAACGGTAGCTCCACCAGGAATAGGCCCCCGTCCGCTCCGGGTAGAGCCGGCGGAAGGTGTCTGCAAATCCGGACGAGAGCAGCGCCGTCATCTTCTCCCGCTCCTGGTCAGAAAAGCCGGCATTGCCCCGGTTGGTCTTGGGATTTTTCAAGTCAATCTCCTCGTGAGCCACATTCAGGTCCCCGCAGTATACCACTGGTTTGGTCTGGTCCAGACTCATAAGATAGCTCCGCAGGTCGTCCTCCCACTCCATACGGTAGTCGATACGGGCCAGACCGTCCTGGGCGTTTGGGGTATAGCAATTTACCAGCCAAAATTCGGAAAACTCCAGAGTGATAAGCCGCCCCTCATGGTCGTGGCGCTCAATGTCCATCCCATAGCAGACAGACAGCGGCTCTTGGCGGGTAAACACCGCTGTACCTGAATAGCCTTTTTTCTCCGCAGAATTCCAGAATTCGTGATACCCGGGCAGTTCAACCTGGGCCTGGCCTCGTTCCATCTTCGTCTCCTGCAGGCAGATCACGTCCGGATTCAGTGCCGTCACCGACTCCAGAAACCCCTTTTTCAGACAGGCCCGCAGACCATTCACATTCCAAGACACCAGTTTCATATCTCATCCTCCTGTCAAACTTTTTCCCTTGACAGCTTTTTATTTGTCTGACCAGCACGATTGCCGCCATTGCCAGCGCCGCCAGCATCATGGTCGCCTCCACCGCCATAACGAACCGCTGTCCGCCCACCGAAATGATCACAGAGTATTTCAGCCGCAGGTAGACCACATAGCATGCCAGAGACGAGCCTGCCGCCAAAACACATATCGGGATGCGCTTCCTGTTAGCGCAGGCCCAACACAGCGTGAGCATATCCGCCAAAAAGAAATACCGCTCGTGCATATGGGGCAGGAAGAAGGGTACGCCGATAGCCAGCACCACCGCCATAGTGAAAAACACCTGTCGGTTCAGCTTTCTGCCCATGAACAGCCCAACGGCCAGCAGAGCCATCACCAGAAGCGCCGCCGCCAAGATGCCAAGAGTGGACAGAAGCTTTTCGTTCACCTCCATGCCGTAGGGGACAAACTGAAAGATCGTCGGGGCGTTAAGGGTCAGGCTGGAATACTCCCCCATCTGATCGAAATATACCTTCAAAATATCCCACAGAGGCTTTCCCAACAGGAGGGCGGGCAGGATCGTGCCCATATAAGTCACCGGGAATAACCAGAGATGCCAAAACTTCACCTTCCTGGCCAGCCACATTACGCCCCACAGAGGCAACACAAAAATAGCCTGCAATTTGAAGGAAAAGGCCACTGCCATGAGCACCACGGAACTTTTTGGCCGATCCTCCAGCAATAGAGCCAGAGCGTGGACTACCATCGCCCCATAGATACTGTCGCATTGTCCCCAGTAGGCCCCGTTTAGCACCACCGTAGGCAGGAACAGCGCTATCGAAAACACTACCGCTGGCGCCCAGTCCTTCTTGCGCTCCGGCCGGAGCGCGCGGGTCAGCCGCAGGCTGCCCCAGGCCAGCAGCACATCAAATAGGATGGAAAACAGCTTATATAGATATAGGTCCGGAACATCCAGGTAAGAGATGGCGGCCACAAAATAGAGATACACCACATTGTAATCCCCAATGTCCTGGGAAATGGCGAAAAATCCACCATTCTGCCGGAAGAACTCAACCCAATGGGCCAGAAAGCTGTTGTAGTCTCCACTGGCGTAATCCAGACAGAGCGCCCGGATTAAAAAGGCTGCCGCCACCGGCAGGGCAGCCAGCCACAGCAGCCGGGTGTCTCGATATTCCAACCAGATCAGATAAAACGCCAGCGCCATCATCAGCACCAAGGCTGCCAGCACAAAGGCATGGTCTGTCGGTCCACCTCGTTTCAGCGAAAAAATCTGCCCGATCATCACTACGGCACATCCTGCCGCACCAATGGCAGTCAGCACTGACCAAACCGAATACGCTCGTCTCATGGGTTCCTCCTCATGGGGGTATTTAGAAAGATAGTATAGCACAGTTCTCCTTTTCTGTCATCAGAGAGTTGTGTTTTTCTCTCCAGGGTCCAGTTTTTGACTGTCTGTCCGTCTATTCGCTCCAAACAAAAATTCTAACTTTTCGTTCTGCAAAGCCCTCATGTTTCTCTATCTAAGAAAAATAAGGCAGGAAGCGCCATAAGGCTCATCCTGCCTACTGTTGTTTCTTTACCAGAGCATGTTCTTTTCTGCGTCTCTCCGCAGCTCCGCCCGGAAATCCGGGTGAGCAATGGCAATCAGGTTGTTCACCCGGTCCCGCACCGACCTGCCCCGGATTGGGGCGATGCCATATTCTGTGACAATATAGTCTACGTCATTCCGACTGATTGTAACCACTGAGCCTGGGGCCAGCTGGGCGTTAATAGAGGACAAGGTCCCTCCCTTGGTGGTGGAGTGGATAGCCACGATGGACCGCCCGCCTTTAGAATGGATGGCGCCAATGCAGGTGTCCGACGCGCCGCCGGAACCACTGTACTGCCGGGAGCCGATGGATTCCGAGCAGCACTGCCCTGTCAAATCCACTGCCAAGGTGGTGTTAATGGATACCATATTATCGTTTTGGGCTACCACAGCAGGATGATTCACATAGCTGCCCCGCATCAGCATGATGGAGGGATTGTCATGGATCATGTCGTACAGGCGCTGTTCGCCGTAAGCGAAGACCCCCACCATCTTCCCCTTGTGGAGGGACTTTTTCTTTCCGGTGATGACCCCAGCCTCCACCATATCCACCATGGAGTTTGTAAACATTTCAGTATGCACGCCCAAGTCATGCTTGTCCATCAGGGCTGCGGCGGCGGCATCTGGAATCCCCCCAATTCCGAGCTGAATAGTGTCCCCGTCATTGACCAGGGAGGCGATGTGCCGGCCGATTTCCATGTCCACTTGGCTTGGCTTGGCATAAGGAAGCTTGGCAATCTCTGTGTCCACCTCCACAATGCAGTCCACATCCCGGATGTGTACCTCTGTGTCACCAAACACCCGGGGAAGATTGGGATTGACCTCCAGGATGACCAAGTCGGCACTCTCCAGCATCTCCTTTTCGTGGATCAGACACAGGGAAATACAGAAATAGCCATGGTCGTCCATGGGGGTCGCCTGCCCGATGAACACATTGGGCCGGTGAGCCTCCACCCAGCGCCCCGCGCCGTTGTGGAGATTGGCCGGGAACGCGCTGAGCAGGCCCAGCTTGTGGGCCGCCCGGTTGGCTCCCATAAAAAAGATGCCGTCCAGGGTGAAGTGCTCTTTGTAGGTCGGGTCGTTCATAAAGGGGTACTCGTTGACACACATACCGCACATCATAGTCAAATCAGTCACCTTCGGGGTGATGGTGTGGAGCTTACCCAGCAGGGTCTTAGGATCCACCCCACACTGGGATGTGCCGATCACATCCCCGGTCTTGATGTGGGACAAGGCTTCCTCCGCTGTCATTTTTTTATTGTGATACTCTGTCCAGTATTTGCTGTTCAACATCACGCACTCCTCCATTTAATCTGCCGCAGGGTCAGTCGGATAAACTGCTCCCGCTGTTCCCGGTCATAAAAATCCAATCCGATACGCTCCCGTACACTGGCACTGCGCAGGAAGCCCGCCTGTAAGCCGTGGACCAGCAGATGGGTGGCCATCCGGCTGTCATCCCCTGCAGCTTCTTCTCCTAACGCCGCCGCCACCAATGGCAGAAACAGGGCCATAGTGTCATCAATGCTGTCATCTGCGAAATCTCCCCGGCGCAGGTCATCCAGCAGGGACATGCGCACCAATCCCGGACGTTCCGTCAGAAGGTCGCAATACCTGCGCGCCAGCCCTTCCAGGCATTCCCAGGCCGTCTCCCCCTGTACCTCTCCAGCCAAGCGTCCTAGCTGTTTATTCTGCCTCTGTACCACCTGCCGGGCACAGCAGTGCAGCAGTTCCTCCTTGGAGCCGAAATGATAGTTAACCAGCCCTACCCCAACGCCAGCTGCTGCGGCAATGTCTCGAATGGTCACCCGTTCCACATCGCCTCCCGCCTGGTCCACAAGCCGGATGGTGTGCTCCATCAGCTCGCTCTTAATATCCCGGTTGGCCATGTTCCCCTCCTTTCTCTGCTTTTGAACTTTGTTTTGAACTTTGTTCAGTTATTTTCAGTATACAAACGGATCCGTTCTTTGTCAATCCCCTTTCCGGTAAAATGGAAAAGAAAAGGGCGGCCATCCCGATTGGATGGCCGCCCTGCGCGAATCATGCACTTCCGTTGCCCAGTCGTTTCGCCCCGCTGGGATCACCGTTTCCCCATGGGGATATACTCTGTATGGGTCCCTACATATCTGTAGGCCGGGCGGATGATCTTACTCATATTGATCAGCTCTTCGATCCGGTGTGCGCTCCATCCGGCAACCCGGGCCATCGCAAAAATCGGCGTGTAAAGTTCCAGTGGCAGATCCAGCATATGGTAGACAAAGCCGGAATAGAAGTCCACATTGGGGGATACCCCTTTATACATTTTCCGCTCTCCGGCAATGACCTCGGGACCCAGCCGGGCCACCAGGGAGTACAGCCCATATTCCTCAGTCCGCCCCTTCTCCTGAGAGAGCTTCTCTACCATAGTACGCAGTAGGTTTGCCCTGGGATCAGACAGGGAGTAAACAGCATGGCCCATGCCGTAAATAAGGCCCGCCTTATCAAACGCTTTTCGGTCCAGCAGGTCCTGGAGATAGCAGCGCACCTCGTCTTCATCTTTCCAGTCCCGAACCTTCTCCTTCATATCCTCAAACATGCGGATGACTTTGATATTGGCCCCGCCGTGCTTCGGCCCCTTCAGAGAGGCTAGGGCGGCCGCCATACAGGAATAGGTATCTGTTCCGGAGGAAGTGACCACATGGGTGGTAAACGTGGAGTTATTGCCGCCGCCATGGTCGGCGTGAAGGGTCAGGCAGACATCCAATACATGGGCTTCCCAGAAGGAATAGGAGGAATCTGGCCGCAGCAGAGAGAGAATGTTTTCAGCTGTTGACAGCTCCTGCTTCGGCGCATGGATGTAAAGGCTACTTCCCTCCCGATAATTGTACGCCTGATAACCGTAAACACTGAGCATGGGAAACAGAGCGATGAGCTGCACGCACTGGCGCATAACATTGGGCAGGGAGATATCGTCACAGCGGTCGTCATAAGAGGCCAGGTTGAGCACACTCCGGGCCAGGGAGTTCATAATATCTTGGCTGGGTGCCTTCAAAATAATATCACGCACAAAATTGGTGGGCAGCGAGCGGTAATAGGACAGCTGATCCCGGAAGCTGGTCAGCTCCGCCTCATTGGGCAGATGTCCCAACAGCAAAAGGTAAGCCGTCTCTTCAAAGCCATAGCGTTTATCCTCCAAAGCTCCCTTCACCAACTGTTCTACATCAATTCCCCGGTAATAGAGCTTTCCGTCGCAGGGAATCTCTTCCCCATTCACCATTTTCTTCGCTACGATATCGGAAATCTCTGTCAGTCCCGCTAAAACGCCCTTTCCATTTAAATCCCGGAGGCCGCGCTTTACGTCATACCTGACATAATCATCCGGATCAATTGAGCTGTTTTGTTGTGCCAACTGCGCTAAGGCCATAATCTCAGGGGTGATGTCACAATAATTCGGGTTACTCGCCATGAAATACCTCCTTGCACGTTGCGGCTTGTAGCCGCATTTGACCTGTAAAAAAATAATATTTATTAAGTATATCATGTAAATGTTACCAAATTATGAAATGGAGCCGTATAAGATAAAATTTCCCGCAAAAGACCATACCATTTTCGCTATTTCAGGCAGATTGTCAACAAAATTCCTGGTTAAATACATCTACAACACCGAAATATAGAGCGGATTAAAGCGACAGATACAGAAAGAATATGTAAAACACTACAAGCAAGGCGAGTGTATATGAACGCTCACCTTGCTTGCCGCGACATACTGAAGCTATAAACCGAGTCATTGAGTTCATAAAAATTTTAAAAAAAGATAGTTGTATAATTGCTTCTGTTCCGTTATTATATAAATACTATTTTCTTATTTTGTTCTTTATTCATCCGAAAGGGGGCCAGAAGGATATGGCTAGAAAAGCCTATTCTGAACAGGAGCGGCAGCAAGTGCGGAATACTCTGCTGACCACAGTAATCCAGTGTATTGTGGACCGGGGGCTGATCCACAGTAGCATTGATATCCTGTGTAAAAAGGTGGGAATCTCCAAGACCTTTTTCTACACTTTCTTTTCCTCCAAGGAAGAACTGGTATTGGAGGCACTTCGATATCAGCAACCCAAGCTGCTGCAATATGCCAGACATCTGATGGAAGATCCTGCGCTCAGCTGGCGGGAAAGCATCCGAACCTTTTTGGAAACCTGCGCTTATGGCGAGAAAAAAGGCATCGCTGTGCTGTCTATTGAGGAAGAACAAGAGGTTTACCAATGTCTTTCCCAGGAAAATTTCCAGACTTTCCGTGAAGATCAAAACAAATTATTCCGTGATCTACTTGTGATTTTTGGCCTTCCCATGGATAGCATCGATCCTAGGCTGTTTGGCAATCTAGCCCTGTCCATGATGATGGTCTATAAGGCAATTCCAGACACCATGCCCTTCTTGTTTCCAGAAGTGGCAGAGGATATGGTGGAGTTTCAGATCAACGCCCTGCTGGATGAAATGCAGCGAGCAAAAGAGCGAACCTCCAGAGGATGGAACGTTACACAGAAATAGTCTGGATGTTTCCGAGTGGGATAGGGTAAGCCAATGGTAAAATGCACAGGAAAAGGCCAGTCGGCTTCTGGCCCAATGCCGCCTTGAAGGAGTACTGGACCAAGTGGCTGGAAGAAGCCGAGGACAGCGATCTCTACAACATGAAGCGTGTGGGCGATAGCTGAAAAATTGGCATGGTGCAGGATCGACTCAACGGCTAGTAGCGTGTGGATATGTGACAAGAACCATAACATCAACAACTTTTACGGCCCGGTGCTCCGGGTAGGAGAAGTTAAAAAAATTTCCAAATACGTTTTTTAGGAGGATATGATTATGGGACTATTCAGCAAACTGTTTAAGGGGCCGGAGCCAGATATGGAAAAGAGTACAGCCAACGCCAAAAAGGTGCGTGCCCTGTTTGACAAGGCAGTGGAAGACGGCGAGGAATACCGTTTGATCGTGGGCTATACCGAGGATGTCAAGCGGTTTAATTATGGCTTTGTCCATGGGAGTAAGACCCAGATCGGCAATTTGATTGTGGGCTGGAATGAGACCACCCGCACTATCGTGGTGGTTCCTACGGTTCCGGACCTCTCCGGCTATGGAACTCCCGCCTATTACCGCCGGGATGAGGTCCACAAGGCGTACCGAAACAAGTACCCCACGGACGCCTTTATCATCTATCCAGACCGAAAGGGATATATCGGCATCAACGCCTATGATTGGCTGGAAGATGAGAGTCTGTACATCTATCTTTACCAGAAAGACGAATTGGAGGCATTCACGGCCTTTTTCCAGAATGAGTTTTCTACTAAGTAAGAAAACGTGAGGCGAGGTACAGTGTGGGAAGAAATTGGAATGTGGATCCTTGTCCTGACTGTAATTTTTATCCTTGGCCAAGTGTGGTTTCAACTGGTGGAAGGGATTCTTGCCAGAATTAAATTCTTGCTGAATCGACATAAGGGTTCAGTTTGGCACACCTTTGAAGAACCAAACGATGAAAATAAGCAGTAATCCATTTGCCTTAAGAGAGGAATATAAAATGTTACAACTAGGCCCCCGGCTGTTGGACCTATAGTTGACAGGAAACCGCAAGGAGGCGCATATATGGAATTATTAGAACAATGCCACAAGTGGAATGAGAACGACGAATATCAGAAGATCATCGACACATTGGAGGCTATTCCCGCTGGGGAGCGCACCCCGGAGATGGACAGTGAGCTGGCCCGGGCCTACAATAACCTGGCAGCACCGGGGGACCAAGCGCTATTTGAAAAAGCCATCGCCTTACTAAAGCCCCATGAGGAATATTTCCAAGGGGATCACTGCTGGAATTTCCGCATAGGTTACGCCTATTATTACTTAGATCAGGAGGGTCCTGCCCTGTGGTATTTTGAACAGGCACTGAAAGCCCGCCCTGGCGATGAGGACACTCAATTTCTCATTGACGATTGCCGCCGTCGTCTATCTCTGCCCCGATTTGAGAAGAACTTCCGGGAGAGAACGGAGGAAGCCTGGGCTGCCTTCGCCCGAATCGAAGGGGCGCTGCGGGCTATCATGGACACCGATCAACTGCGGGAGCGCGGCGAGGAAATTATGGAAACATGCAGCACGGCACTGAAGCTGGCCCTTTCTTCTCCCACTTTTGAGATTGGCGTCAATGGGGCGAAATATGAGTTAATCCTCAGCGCCGAGTGCAGCCGGGCCAGACTGTTTCCCCTGGTCTACTTCCAGCGCCACGCCCCGGCATCCGTGTTGGAGCACTGGAACATTCTGGTAGGCCGTCAAAGCGAGAGAGACTTTTCGCTCCGGTCGGGGGACATGGAAGTACGAGCGGAGGATGTGCGGGTATGGATGGAACCCACGGAGGGCGAGCGGGTGGTCCTGACCCTTTTTTGTGAAAAGCTGCTGCCTGTGCTGCGCACGGACGAGAACCGGGTCTGGTGGCTCCTCTCTACCCTTGTCGATCAGGCGCTCGGAGAAGTCAGCGCCATCGCCCTCATCGGTTGGCTGGATGTGGCGGAGCAGCCCAAGGAGGGGGCTTCTGTTCCCCTCTCCCAACTGCCCCAGGCTCTCCGGAATATGGGCTTCAAGTTGTGGAACGATGCCCAGAATTATCTGGACAACAATTATATCGGTTATGAGCTGAAACCGGTAGAGGACCCGGATGCAGATTGGCGGCTGGATGTTTGCACGGGCTCCAACCGCTTGCCAGTGCTCATCAACGAGTATATGAGTGCCGAGAGCAATGTGATGGATGAGTACCACAAGGATGGCATTGTGGCCGGTTTTCTGTGTTACTCAGTGAACAGTTTTAACGGTGAGAATCGCTCTGAACAGGTTTTGCAATTCCGGGATACCTTACAAGAGGCTATCCAAGAACACGCTGGTGAGAACGCAATAACCTTCCTGGGCAGTGCTACCGGATTGTACTATGGATATCTGGACTTCATCGCCTGGGATCTGTCCGCTGTACTGAATGCGGCTAGGGACTTCTTCGCTGAAATCAATCTGACCTGGGGTGGCTTCCACGTATTCCGTCGGGATGTAGGAGCTATCTGTTTGTGGGAGCAGGAAAAAGAACCAGAAATTGACCCGGAAACCAGATCCCTTCTCTCTGTGCAGGATATTGAGACACTGAAATCCTTTGATGATGGTGTGTCTGGCTACTTTGGAAAGATGCTCCGCTGGCTGAAGGACTTTATCGAGCAGGGTGTACAGGAGGGAAAATTTACTCAGAGGCAGGCCCAGCAGGACCTCCAGATCGCCCTGTGGTATTCTTTCGCTTGCAATAATCTGGATGAGTATCAGTATTACTACAAAGCGGTTCAATGGATGAAGAGTTCGGAGAGAAATGCTATGGGCTGCGCCATTTGGTACTATCGCTATTCGGTGGCCTTAATGTACTGCGGACAGTTGGAAGAAGCGCTGAACTATGCAGAAAAAGGCAGTCAGGAAGACCCGGACTACCCATGGATTTGGTTGCAATTAGGTAAGCTGCGCAGCCACTTTGGAGATAAAGCTGGCGCTCTGGAAGCAGTTGCCCGCGGTCTTGCATTGGAACCCGGCGATTATGAGTTCCTTACTTTGAAAAAGGAAATTGAGGCTGGCGCGCCACTGGAACAGATGGAGTACCACTGGATCAACCCCGAAGCCGACCGAACGCTACAAGAAGGTTTGGATGAGGATGCCGATGACAAACAGCGATCCATCTCCTGTATGACGGTCAATCAGGAAGGATTGGAACGCTTTTGGACCATCTTCGGACCGAAGCCAGACCAGTACACGCCCAATGCACCTTTTACACAGTTTCCGTATATGGTAAA
This sequence comes from uncultured Eubacteriales bacterium, assembly GCA_900549885.1. Taxonomy (GTDB): domain Bacteria; phylum Bacillota; class Clostridia; order Oscillospirales; family Oscillospiraceae; genus Enterenecus. Next base: position 11,841 of record URQA01000003.1, read on the forward strand.
CAATTATTCGGTGGATCTGGTATTCCAGATGAATGAGAGCGGCATGTCCAAGCTGCATGCAGACTGGCTGGAACAGCTGAAGGGCTGGCTTCGGGACGGACAGTGGTTAGAACGGGAGCATCCAGACGGCAGAGCGGCTCGTCTTGATACGGTGCTGGTGGAGCTTGATTACCACATCAGCCTGCTTTACAGACTGGCAGATAACGCATACTTTCAGATCTTCCTGAACCCAGACGGGACAGAACAGGAGGGCGTCTTCTGGCCCTCGGAGGAGAGCCGTAAGTCGGAGTTTTACACAGAAGAAGAGATGGCAGCTGTGGAAGATCATATCAAAAGAACCTTTGGGGAGTTCGACCATGTGTTCCACGAGTTAGTCTCTCCTGACATCCATGTGGACATCTGCGTGGTGCCGCCTTCTGATGAGAAGGATTACTACACACTGGTGACGATGGGAATGGGAGCTCACCAGATGAATGTGCCGGATGAACTGGCCGAATACAAGCTGGAACGGGCAGAGTTGGCCATCGCCCTGCCGCCGGACTGGAAGTTAGATGAGGAATCTATGACAGACGAACGATGGTATTGGCCAGTTCGTCTGCTGAAGGTGCTGGCCCGACTGCCCATCACATCGAATACCTGGCTGGGCTGGGGCCATACCATGGACAATCAGAAGTCCTTCGCAGAAGATACCGGGCTTTGCGCCGCGATTTTGGTTGGGCTGCAAGGCTCCGCAGAAAACTTCCATTTCTGTCAGCTTTCTGACGGTACGAAAGTCAACTTCTATCAGGTTATTCCTCTGTATCGGGATGAGCTGGAGTACAAACTGGAGCATGACGCGGACGCATTGATCAAGCAAATGGTGGAGGTCAGCTTTGTAGTGCATCCGAGTCGGCCAAGCAGTATAGAAGAAGGAGAATGAGAAGCCAATTTTAAGACAATACGTAATCAGGAGATTGGTATCGCCTAATTCTAAGAAAAAGTATTCAGTAAAAAATCCAATGCTCTCATCAACCTCCTGTAGATATTATATCCCGTGGCGGAAAAATAAATAAGACAAGCAAAAAACCGCCCTGCTGAATTTGTCGTTCAGCAGGGCGGGTTTGCTTGTCCTTTTGAAATGATTCTCTTGAGAGGACCAGGCAGACACGAATCGTATCAATCCAGTATCAAGAGCTTTATGGACAGGCAAAAAAGCCTTTATTCATGCGGGTTTGCGCCGTTTTAAGCGTCATTCGAACTCTATTGTCCCGGTAGGCTTCGGTGTTAAATCGAACAGTACCCGGTTAACGCCTTTTACCTCTCCGGTAATACGAGCCGTGATATGCTGGAGCAGGGAGAACGGGACATTTTCCACCGTAGCGGTCATAGCGTCTACCGTGTTCACCGCACGGATAATGACACACCACTCATCGGCCCGGCGGTTATCCCGAACACCTACGCTCTTCAGGTCTGGAACCACAGTGAAATACTGCCACACTTTTCCAGCCAGGCCGTTTTTGTCAAATTCCTCCCGCAAAATGGCATCCGACTCCCGCACTGCCTCCAGTCGGTCACGGGTGATAGCGCCCAGGCAGCGAACCCCTAGACCAGGACCGGGAAACGGCTGGCGGTACACCATGGAATCCGGCAGGCCCAAAGCTTTTCCGCACTCCCGCACCTCGTCCTTGAAAAGCATTTTCAGCGGCTCTACCAGCTGGAAACCCAAATCCTCAGGCAAGCCGCCGACATTATGATGGCTCTTGACTGCCTTGACTGTCTTCGTCCCACTCTCAATGATGTCAGGATAAATGGTGCCTTGACCCAAGAACTCGATTCCGTCCAGCTTTCGGGCCTCTTCCTCAAACACCCGGATAAACTCTGCCCCGATAATCTTCCTCTTCTGCTCCGGATCGCTGACTCCGGACAGCTTGTCCAAAAAGCGGTCCACTGCATCTACGTAAATCAAATTTGCCCCCAGCTCATGGCGGAACACCTGAACCACCTGTTCCGGTTCGCCCTTCCGCAGAAGGCCATGGTTGACGTGAACACAGGTGAGCTGGCTTCCCACCGCCCGGATGAGCAGCGCCGCCACCACTGAGGAGTCCACCCCGCCGGACAGAGCCAGCAAGACCTTTTTATCTCCCACCTGCCGACGGATCAATTCCACCTGATCAGCAATGAAGTTCTCCATGTTCCAGTTTGCCTGAGCTCCGCATACGCCGAATACAAAGTTGGACAGGGCCTCCTTCCGGGCCTGCTCATCCTCTGGCCAGGGCGCATCTCCCTTATGGTCCGCCATCAGCACCGGTACTGGCGCGTTGTAGATGTCCTGAGACACATCGATTCCCACGCCGTCTACCACACGGTTGGGTCCGCCGTTAAGAATGATACCCTTGACATTAGGCAGCGCCTCTAATTCCTCCTTGGTGATATCATGGGGGTGGATCTCGCTGTAAACACCCAGAGCGCGGATCTCCCGGGCCAGCCGCGGGTTTTCTTCGCTGCCCAGGTCCAGTACCAGAATCATGTCCTGCCTCATTGCAGTCCCTCCTATTTTTATTTTGATGTCATCAGTGTACCATAGCCACCGAATTCCGACAAGCCTCAACTCAACCGAATCTCAAGATGCCAAAATCCTGCCGCCGATGGAAGTCAGGCGTTTCCGTTGACATGGGATTCCAACTGAGGTAATGTGGACGTTGGGTTTTGTCGCCGCACTTGTAGAAGTTGCACCCACACTCTCCTTTTAGCCGAAAGGTGGGAAAATACCGCCGAATAAATTCTTCCGGTATCCGGTACAGGATGCCCCAGCCTTTTTCTGTCCGAAAAGGATTCGGTTGAAAAAGCTCTTCCGGCTTTTTGACAATCTGGCGTATGCGGGTGGGTCGTGACCCGCCAAATCCCAAGTTCAACGCCCCCAACGGGTTAAACTCAAAATTGAAGTAACGGCTATCCTCACTGTCCGGTGCGAAGAAAAACTCCAGGCAACTGTCGTCACATACTTGATCCAACACTCCGGTGAGGGTTGCCCGCACGGGAGCTTCCTCCGCCTCCATGCGCACATAGAGATTCTCTCCGTCATGGCACAGCTGTGCCCAAGCCCGTATGGGCTCCGGCTCCAGCCAGCCAGTATGGACCAGCTCCGCCCGATTTATGCCAGTCCATTCAAGAACGTCCACCCGCTTAACGAAATATTCCATAATCCCCTTCCTCCCGTTCCGTTTATCAGCGCCCGCGGCGGCCCAGCATGAACTGAGCTGAGGCTTTCTCTTCCTCCTGCTCCGGTTCCAGGTGGCGGTAGGTCACGATGCCCGCAGCCAGAAGACACCCCATGGACAGAAATGTGCCATGAAGCCATACCACACACCCAAGTCCGAAACACACAAAGGTGACAATCGACCTCCAGCGATGGGGCTTTACCCGAATCACCAGGGAAAAGAACAGGTAGCTGGCCACTAGCATTCCCAGAGGAATCCATAAGGGCAGCAGCCCCAGCATAACCCCAAAAGTCACCGTGATCGCTTTTCCTCCCCGGAACCGCCGGAACACCGAAAAAGCGTGGCCCGCAACTGGGGCGGCTACCACCAAGACGAAGGGCCACTGCTCCACATCCAGTGTACGGCACGCCCAGAATACCGGCAGAGCTCCTTTCAAAAGATCACAGCACAAGGCCAACAGCCCCAAAGGCCACCCTGCCTTGATCACACAGTTATAAACGCCGGGATTTTCATCCGGGGTATCTTGGGTGATATCGGTCTTTTTCAGCCAAAGGGGCAACCAGTAGGAAAATAACATGCTTCCCGACAGGTAGCCGAATAAGATAAATAACAGATAATTCACTCAGGTTTCACCTCTCCTAGCTGCCTTTCCAGAAGCTCTACCACCCGGCCCGCTGCCCCTGCGGCTACCTGGCTGCGCTGGGCCATCGTCATCCTTTGGCACCGCTCCGGGTCGTCCAGCAGATGCCAGCCTTTGACAGCTTGGGCCAGCACTCCCCTGGCGGACACGCTCATTCCATTTTGGGTAAAAAGCTGGCGGTTTCTCGTCTCACAGCCAGGGATGGGCTTCATATGGACCATAGGCACTCCCATTACTGCCCCTTCCGTGGAAGTGATGCCACCCGGCTTGGTATACAGTAAGTCACAGGCCTCCATATACCGGGCCACCTGGTCTGTGTACCCGATGACCTGTATCCGGCTACTGTGCCCATATTTTTTCCGCAGGCCTTCCAGCAGTTTTTCGTTGGATCCGCAGATCACTGCCAGACGCACCTGCTCCGGTGTCAGATAAAGCAGGCAGCGAACGAGCTGTCTGATATGCCCCGCCCCCATGCTGCCTCCCATAATAAGGATCCACCGACAGTTTTGCTCCAGGCCCAGCATCTCCCGGCAGGTCCGGCGGCCCAGGCGGCGTTGAAAGCCGTCAGACACGGGAATGCCCAGCGGCACCAGTTTTTCCCGGGAAAAACCCCGGCGGACAAACTCATCCACACACAGCTGGCTGGGGATGAGGGTAAAATCGCAGTCTTCCTCTTCAAAAAACGGGGTACAAGTATAGTCGGTGGCCACTGCCACCGTGATAGGCAGAGCCATCCCCCTGCGCTTCATCTCTGTCAGCGCCAGCGCCGGAAATGTGTGAGGGGCGATGATCGCGTCGTAAGGGTGCTGGGACAGATAGCGGTTCAGCTCCGGGATCACTTGGGCACAGGCGGCATACACCGGCGATTTCACGCTTAGTACCCGCTCCGCCGTGCTCACTGCCCGGCCCACACTGTATGTCACACCGAACACTGCCGGCAGGTTTTTCACCATGCCCACATAGGCCCCGCACACCAGATCAGACACCTTCTGGCCTGCCAGACCCAGAAAATCCACCCGTTCCCCGGTGTGCCCCCGGGCCTGGAGGGCCTCCAGTACGGCCGAGCCTGCGGAATTGTGTCCACCGCCTGTGTTGCAGGACAGGACCAGCACATGCATGTTCTCACTCCTTTTGTCGGATATTTTATTATAGCTCAGATAGACTTTGAAATCAACCGGACCGTGACAGACCATCCACCCTGTCAAAAGTTATCTGCTTGGGATTTCAGGTGCTCCCTATGAAATCTGGAAGTTTCTCCAGAAATAGCAGCGTATTTTCTCGCATTTTATCTCCCCGCCGCCTTGCAAATTCTCCTTTTATTTGCTACACTAAAGTAAATTTTCACATTTGAAATTTTACATGGGAGGAATATCCATGCTGACCATTCACAACGAGGGGATGAAATGGCAGGACGGTCGTTTGGTCCCTGCTCCCAAAGACGAGTCAGGCGTGCGCGCCACCATGTCCTGGTCCGTCCTCCAGGCCCATAACACTTCCGGCGATCCGGACAAGCTCCAGATCCGCTTCGACGCTATGGCGTCCCACGACATCACCTATGTGGGCATCATTCAGACTGCCCGGGCCTCCGGAATGAAGCAGTTCCCGCTGCCCTATGTGCTCACCAACTGCCACAACTCTTTGTGTGCCGTGGGTGGCACCATCAACGAGGACGACCACGTCTTTGGCCTGTCCGCCGCGAAAAAGTACGGAGGCGAGTTCGTTCCCGCCCACCAGGCGGTCATCCACTCCTACATGCGGGAGCGGTACGCCGCCCCCGGTGCCATGATCCTGGGTTCCGATTCCCACACCCGGTACGGGGCCTACGGCTGCATGGCCATCGGCGAGGGCGGCCCGGAGCTGGCCCGGCAGCTTCTGCGCAAGACTTATGACATCGCCTATCCTCCCGTGGTGGCCGTCTACCTCACCGGCGCGCCTCGTCCCGGAGTGGGGCCCCAGGATGTAGCTCTGGCCTTAGTGGAGGCCACCTTCCAGGCCGGCACGGTGAAAAACGCAGTCATGGAGTTCTTCGGTCCCGGCGTAGCCAATCTGTCCATGGACTACCGGGCTGGCATCGACGTGATGACCACTGAGACCACCTGCCTGTCCTCCGTCTGGCAAACCGACGTGCAGACCAAGACTGCCCTCACCCTCTTTGGCCGGGAAGACAGCTACCGGGAGCAAGCCCCGGCAGAAGGCGCCTGGTATGACCGCGCCATCGTAGTGGAACTGGATAAGGTGGAGCCGATGATCGCCCTGCCCTTCCACCCCTCCAACGCCTACCCCATCCGGGTGTTCCAGGAGAACATGATCGACCTGCTCCACCAGGTGGAAGCAGACGCTCGGGAGCAGCTGGGTATCACACTCCCCGCCCCCCTCACCGACAAAATCGTGGACGGGAAATTCCATGTGGATCAGGCGGTCATCGCTGGCTGCTCCGGCGGCACCTACCAGAACCTGCGTCGGGCCGCAGAGATCCTGAAGGGGACTTCTCTTGGCTCGGATGCCTTCTGGCTGTCCTGCTATCCCGGCTCCATGCCCATTATGCTGGAGCTCACCAAGCAGGGTTACATCTCCGATCTCATGGCCGCCGGGGCCTCGGTTCGTTCCTGCTTCTGCGGTCCCTGCTTCGGGGCCGGGGACGTACCCGCCAACGGTGCGTTCTCCATCCGCCATTCCACCCGCAATTTCCCCAACCGGGAAGGCTCCAAGCCCGGGGATGGTCAGGTGTCCTATGTGGCCCTCATGGATGCCCGGTCCATTGCCGCCACTGCTAAAATGGGCGGCGTGCTCACTGCCGCCGATCAATTGCCCGACGTCCCCGCCGACCGGGCCAACGAGCAGTGGGCCTATGATGACTCCGCCTACCGCTCCCGTGTGTATTACGGCGTTGGCAAACCTGACTCAAAGCAAGAGCTGGTCTTTGGTCCCAACATCGCCGACTGGCCAGAGCAGATTGCCCTTCCCGAAGATCTGCTGCTCACCGTATGCGCCGCCATCTACGACCCGGTGACCACCACCGACGAGCTTATCCCCTCCGGCGAGACCTCCTCCTACCGCTCCAACCCCCTGCGCCTGTCCGAGTTTGCCCTGAGCCGCAAAGACCCCCAGTATGTTCCCCGGGCCAAGGCTATCCAGAAGGTGGAGCGTCTGCGCCGCCAAAACCCCGCCGATCCCCAGATGGCGGAGGCCCTGTCCGGCTTTGACCCCACCCGCACCGGGCTTGGCTCCCTGGTGATGGCGCTGAAGCCCGGCGACGGCTCCGCCCGGGAACAGGCCGCCTCTTGCCAACGAGTGCTGGGGGGCTGCGCCAATATCGCCCAGGAATACGCCACCAAGCGCTACCGCTCCAATGTGGTCAACTGGGGTATGCTCCCCTTTATCGCCTCCGATCTTGAGAAGATAAACCTCCAGCCCGGCGACCGGGTGTACATCCCCGGCGTCCGCGCTCTGCTGGAAGGAGGCGGCGATACGATTCAGGCTAAAATCCTTCGCAGTGACGGTGGAGAGGACAGCCTGACCCTCACCCTGCCTGGCCTGACGCGGGAGGAGCGGGATATCATTCTGGCCGGTTGTCTCATCAACTATTACGCCCAGTAACCTCCCCGTTCTGAGCGTTTACGATTCTCTCTTGGTCAAAAGGCGTTGGTCCGCTTTTGTGGGCGGGCCAACGCCTTTTTGTAACCTTTTCCCATAATTTGTAACCCTTTCGTTATCGACTTCCGGAATCCAGTCATGATATACTTTTTTAAGCGGAGTCTCTCCGCCTGCATGGAGGATGAAATGGATGAAAAAGGAGGTCGCTATGAAACGAAACCAGTTGCGTATACTCCGCACCCTGTCTCTTGCCTTTATCGCCCTGCTCTGTCTGTCCCTTCCCGCCTATGCCGACATGGGACCCAAACCCGACCTCACCGTCACCGTGGTTAACGCCCCGGAGGGTCTCTGCTATGTGGACCTGCTGTATGAAGGCGGCGGGGACGACCTGCACAGTGACTTTGACACAAGCGGCTGCGACCAGAAGCTGATCGCCTCCCTACATACCCTGGAGGGGGACGGCTGGACCCTGGCCCTCACCACCGGGATCAGCAGTGGCCCGCCCATCTTCGGCGACCTAACGCCCAACAGCGACGGGGCCTACCACTATAGCTACTACGGCCTGCCCGGGATGTTCCGCCTGGCGGTTGCCACGGAAAAAGGTGCCCAGGCCACACAGGAGAGCTATACCCGCACTCGGTTCCACACCAACCTGGTTTACGACTGGATTACCAACACCGTTTCAGAGGTCACCCCCTCCCTGGTGTACTACACGGCCCAGTTCCTGGCCACCTTCGTCCCCACTCTCATCATCGAGGGGATCATCCTGTGGCTGTTCAAGTTCCGGCAAAAGCGGACCTGGCTGATCTTTCTCCTAGTCAATTTCGGCACTCAACTGGCTCTCCACCTGTACTGCGACCTGCTGGGGGGTGTCCCCTTCGCCGATTCCTACGACAGCGTGGGATACTACGTCCTGTCCCTGCTGGGACCGGAGTTCCTCATTTTTATCGCGGAGGCCATTTCCTATGGTGCTCTCATCAAGGAGGAAGCCTCCGGCCGCCGGGTGAGCTACGCCGCCTGCGCCAATGCCGCCAGCTTTGTCCTAGGCTATTTTCCGGTCCACTGGCTACTGCCTCTGCTCAACTGGCTATGACCTTCCGCCCAATGGTTCTGTGTGGCGGGCCGTCCTTCATACCGGCCGGCCCGCCGTTGCGTTTCTCAATTATTTGGTATATAATAAAATTTAATTGATCTTAGAAAGGGTCCTCCGCGTGACAAAACAACGACTAATTTCCCACCTTGGCTGCGCCGTCTTGGCGGCGGCCCTGTTGCTGGCCTGTGCCGGCTGTGCCGTCCCCGCTGCTCAGGACGAGTTCCGGGTCCAGGTGACGGCCACCACATATCCGGTCTATGCTTTGGCCTGCGCTGTGTCCGCCGGGGTGGAAGGCGTGTCTGTCTCCCGGTTGAACACGGGGCAGGTTAGCTGCCTGCATGATTACACGCTCACGGTGTCTGATATGGCCCGCCTGGAACAGGCAGACCTGGTGCTTATCAACGGTGCAGGTTTGGAAGCGTTTTTGGACGGCGTATTGGACCAGCTGGACGCTCCCCTCGGGGACTGCTCCGTTGGTATTGACCTTCTGGAAGCCGACGGGCAGCTTCACAGCCACGGAGAGGATGGAGAAATCGGCCACAGTCATGACCACGATCCCCATTACTGGATGGACCCCCGGAATGCGGCTGTCATGGCGGATACCATCGCCCAGGCTCTGTCCCAGGCCGATCCCGACAATGCCGGATGCTATCAGGCCAATGCGTCCTTAGCCGCAGAAGCCTTGACCAATGCCTACGCCGCTTGGACCACCTCTCTTTCTGGTCTGTCCTATCCCTATCTCATCACGTTCCATGACGGTTTCCGTTACTTTGCCCATGCCTTTGACCTGGAACTTCTGTTTGCAATGGAGGAAGAGGATGGGGCCACCGCCTCTGCCAAAGATATTTTGACAGCTTCAAGCCTTGTAAAGCAATATCACTTACCGGCTGTATTTATGGAAGTCAACGGATCTGGCTCCGCCGCCCGGGCGGTGGCTGGCGAGACCGGATCCGCTGTTTCCACCTTAACCATGCTGATGGATGGGGCTGACGCTCCTAACGAAGCTGGCGCTGTGGATATACTGACACAACTGTATCTGTCCCCCATGGAACAGAATATCAAGACCTTAATGGAGGTGCTGAAGTGAGCCAGGAACACTCTTGCTGTGACCATCACAGCGGCTGTCCCCACCATGGCGGCCAGGACTGTCATGATGCCTGCTGTCTGCGTCTGGAGGGGCTGGGGGTCGCTGCCGCAGACGGACAGCAACTGCTCCACGATGTGGACCTGCACATCCACTGTGGGGAGATCGTCTCGGTCATTGGCCCCAATGGCGCAGGCAAATCCACTCTGTTCAAGGCCATCCTGGGCCAGCAGCCTTATACCGGCACCATCCACTTCGAAACCTCCGGCGGCCACCCCGCCCGGCCCAAGGTGGGCTATGTCCCCCAGTCTCCCTCGTTTGACGCGGGGGATCCTCTGACGGTGTTGGATCTGTTTGTCTCCGCCATCTCCCGCTGGCCGGTTTGCCTGCCCATTCCAAAGGCCCTGCGGGACAAAGTGTCCGCCTGCTTGGAGCGGGTCCATGGCGCGGCCCTGCTGGACCGCCGTGTGGGAGCTCTGTCCGGTGGCGAGCTTCAGCGGGTCCTGCTGGCTATGGCGCTGGAACCCCTGCCCCACATTCTCATTCTGGACGAGCCCTTGTCCGGTGTAGATATCGAAGGGGCTGCGCAGCTTATGGATATGCTGGATGAGCTGCGTCGACGGTTTGATTTATCTATTCTTTTGTCTACCCATGATTTTGACACTTTAAGGACCTATTCCGACCAGGTGGTCCTGCTCCAAGAGACGGTGCTGGCCTCCGGCACTGCGGAACAGGTGCTGTCCAGTCCAGTTTTCCGACAGGTATTTCGCCTGAATTTAGGAAAGGGGGGGAGCTGAATGGAACTGTGGTACTCCATCGTGGAACTGCTTCCCTTCTCTTGGGCAGCGGAGGGCTCCATGTATTTTATGAAGAATGCCCTGCTGGCCCTACTGGTGGTCTCACCGCTGTTCGGAATTCTATCCACTATGGTGGTTACCCGGCACATGTCCTTTTTCTCTGACGCGCTGGGTCACTCCGCCTTTACCGGGGTGGCGATAGGCTCTCTGTGCGGCTTGGCTGAGCCTTTATGGGGGGCGGTCATATTTGCCGCCCTGCTGGCTCTGCTGTTCACCTTTGTCCGCCGGCGGACCAGCTTGGCCAGCGACACGGTGATTGGGGTGTTCTCATCCACTGCCGTGGCTTTAGGCATCTTCATCGCCACCTTTGGCGGCGGCTCCTTCACGAAATTCAACTCTTATTTGATTGGCGATATTCTTTCAGTAACGCCTGGGAAAACCGTCCTGTTGGCGCTTATTCTACTGGGTGTCCTACTATTGTGGGGCTTTTTCTACAACAAACTGATGCTCTCCGCCGTCCATCCTGCCCTGGCTGGCAGCCGGGGCATCAATATCTTCTGGCAGGATGCGCTGTTTTCCGTGGCGGTGGCTGTAGTGGTCACTCTGTCCATGACTTGGGTGGGCCTGCTGGTCATCAACTCCCTGCTGGTCCTTCCCGCCGCCGCAGCCCGGAATCTGGCCAAAAATATGTGGCAGTATCACCTGCTGTCCCTATTGGCCGCTGTGGTGGCCGGAGTGGCTGGCCTGTTGACCAGCTACTATGTCGGCTCGTCCACCGGCGCGTGCATCACACTGTACTTGGCAGTATGGTTCGCCCTTACTTTCTGTATTCGGAAAAAATGACGGCTGCGCAAAAGCGCCCGGAGGCTCCTTTCGTAAGAGCCTCCGGGCGCTTTTTATGGATGGTGTTTCCTACGCCATTTCCGCCGTTTCAGGCGTAGTGCACATCGCCAAATTCATCATAGAACCGCTCGTGAATCACCTGAACCGCCCGGTCTGCATCCTCAATATCCACCAGAACAGACACTTTAATCTCACTGGTTGAAATCATGCTGATGTTAATGCCAGCGCTGAACAGGGCCTCAAACATGGCGGCAGCCACACCTGGGTTATTAACCATCCCCGCTCCTACAATGGACACTTTGGCAATATTGTCGGTCACATCAATATGGTCAAAACGGATGATGTCCCGATTTTCCTCCAACAGCTTTTGTGCCAACTCCATATCTCCCTTGGCCACGGTGAAGCTGATGTCCTTGGTCTCGCTACGGCCGATGGACTGAAGGATGATGTCCACATTGACGTTGTTGCGGGCCAGCAGAGAGAAAATCTTGAAGGCGATGCCCGGGGTGTCCTCCAGCCCCACCAAGGCCAGACGGGCGATGTTCTTGTCCCGAGCCACGCCGCTGATATGCGATCTTTCCATGGTCTTGACTACCTCCTTGACTTTCGTACCAGGCTTTCCAGAAAAACTGGACAGCACCTCTAAATTCACACTGTATCGCTTGGCCATCTCCACCGAACGGTTATGAAGCACCTGGGCCCCCAGGGTAGCCAGCTCCAGCATTTCGTCATATGTGATTTCATCTAGCTTTCGTGCCCCAGGAACCAATCGGGGATCCGCAGTGTACACCCCGTCCACGTCGGTGTAAATTTGGCACAGGTCCGCGTGGAGCGCTGCTGCCAGAGCCACGGCAGAGGTGTCTGACCCCCCCCGACCCAGAGTGGTGATGTCATAATATTTATTGATGCCCTGGAATCCGGTGACGATAACAATGCGCCGCTGATCCAATTCCTTCTCCAGCCGGTCGGTCTTGACTCGTTTGATACGGGCATTTCCATAACCGGAATTGGTACGGAATCCAGCTTGCCAGCCCGTGAGAGAAACCACGGGACAGCCCATGGCCTCGATGGCCATGGCACATAGGGAGCAGGAAATCTGTTCCCCAGTGGACAACAGCATATCCATCTCTCGTTTGGATGCGTCAGGGTTAATCTCCGATGCCTTCTCGATCAGGTCATCGGTAGTATCCCCTTGGGCAGACAGTACCGCTACTACGTCGTGCCCTTGCTTGTAAGTATCCGTAATAATGCGGGCTACATTGCGGATCTTATCTGCGTCCGCAACGGAACTTCCGCCGAATTTTTGTACAATGAGTGACATGTCTCCTCAGTCCCTTCGGATGGTATCCACATTCCATGGTATGCGCCCTTGGCCCATCAGTTGAGCAGGCGGAATACCGACCGCCACTGAATGCCCGACAGCTTTCGGTCCAGTTCTTCCCGGCTCATGGCCTCTTCCGTCAGGCAGGCAGCCTCTCCGGTTGCGGATCCAGAGCGCGCCAAGAGCTTCACGCTGCCCAGAGCCTGACGCAACTCATCAGCAGACGCCTCTGCCCGGACGTACCAGTTGCTTTTGAGCGCCTCCAGCGGACATACCACATCCGGGCCTCCGGGCGCCCACTCCAGGTACTTCCGGCTGTCGATGTGCTTAGCCGCGTCAATGACATCGCCCACTACGGCAGAGGCAGTGGGCAGCTTGCCTGCCCCTCGTCCATAGAACATCACATCTCCGATGGCGTCTCCGCGCACGGAGATGCCGTTAAACACATCATCCACTCCCGCCAGAGGATGAGAGGAATCCAAAAGATGAGGGGCCACATAGGCGCAAATCCGGCCATCGTCCATCCGCTTGGCCCGCCCCAGCAGCTTAATCTTCTTCCCCGCCGCCTCAGCGTAGTCCACGTCCGCCAGCGTTACCCCGGTAATCCCCTCGGTGGGCACCTGCTCCGGATAGACGTGCCGGCCAAAGGCGATAGCGGACAGAATACAGATCTTCCGGCAGGCGTCATACCCTTCGATGTCAGCGGAGGGGTCTCGCTCCGCGTAGCCGTTGTCCTGAGCCTCCTTCAGCGCCGCCTCGAAGGGTAAGCCGGCCCGGATCATTCGAGTCAAAATATAGTTGGTGGTGCCGTTGAGGATGCCGTAGATCTCCAGAATGTCATTGGCCGCCAAGCACTGGGACAGTGGTCGGATGATGGGAATGCCGCCACCCACGCTGGCTTCGAACAGATAGCTGACTTTCCTGCTCTTGGCCAACTGGAGCAAATCATAGCCATGGGCAGCCACCAGTTCCTTGTTAGAGGTGACCACACTTTTGCCTGCCTCCAGCGCCCGGCGTGTGAAATCCAGGGCCACGCCAGCTCCGCCGATGGTCTCCACCACGATGTCCACCTCCGGATCGGATTCGATAATGGAGAAGTCCTTGACGAACTTATCTGCGAAAGGACTATCCGGAAAATCCCGCACATCTAGAATATACTTCAGCTTGATAAAATCATTGAGCTTCCGGGAAATGCTGTCCTCATGCCCTGTAAGCACCTCAGCCACGCCGGACCCGACGGTGCCAAAGCCCAAAATCGCTACGTTGACCATAATTTCACCTCATGCGCTTATTTCCAACACGTCAGCCCGCCAGCACGTTACAGCGGATAACGCCTCTTGTCTTTCCGATGGCTTCCATCAAATCCTCTACTGTCCCGTCCAGGCCGGACGTCTCCATTCCCACAGTGACGGCAGCGCTTCCTCCGCCCGGAATTGCCTGGTTGATGGTAAGAATATTGGCGCCCATCTCAGCCAGAAGATTGAGCACCAGGGATAGGCAGCCCGGCTCATCCCGCAGCATGATCTGCAGTGTTACGATGCGGCCGTGAAGCATATCCTGAAACGGCCGTATGGCATCCCGGTACTTATAAAAGGCACTGCGGCTGATCCCCACCCGCTGGGTGGCGGCGTTAACCGTAGCCACCTCGCCAGTTTCCATCAAGCGCTTAGCCTCAGCCACCTTCAAGTAAATCTCTGGCAGGGCGTTCGCCTCCACGATATAATATTTGGGAGCTTGTGGCATACGTCATCACATCCTGTTTCTATATATAATATGCGGCACGTCGCCGCTGTCTCTATGTTGTGGCCTATTGTATCACACAGGCGCACACGGCGCAACAACAGATTCGCTGTTTTTTCTTCTTTTTTTTCTTCATTCTCTGTCATAATGCTCAAAACAATGAAAACAAGTTAAGCATCTTATCCAAAAAAGCCCCCGGGACCTGAATGGTCCCGGGGGCTTGGCATCTCCGGTTACGGGGAATCGGACGAATTAGCAGCCGTAGAAGGCGTCGGTTCCGGCGGAGTGGGCTGCACAGAGGGAGTGTCTACCGGTTCCTGAGATTCATTGGGATCCTGAGACACTTCCGGGCTGTCGCTTTCGCCAGGGAACGGCCACCAGTCTGGAGGCCAGTCGATGCCGCCGGATTCAGAGGGATCCGGGCTGGGCTCGATGCCATCGTGGACGGTGCATACGGGCAACGTGTCATAGTAAGCTTTCATTGCCGAATAATCCCCAATGTTCCCGGCACCGATGCCTGGTGCCAACTCCCGGTCATAGTTCACTACATAGACGGTTTTTCGGCTTTCCGCTGGACAGAACTCCCCTGCCAGGTGATAACCGCCAGTGGCATTGCCCTCAGAATCGAGGATGGGGCACTCTGTGCAGACCTCCACCGGCACATGACAAGTACACGACTCCACGGGGGCATCCCCTTTTACAAAAGTAAATGTCTGGGTCCGGTTGCCCCGGCTGTCCGCGTCACACATACCGGACACCGCTAGATTGCCACAGTCCAGGCAGATACTCACCCGTTCGGTCTCAATACCGTCCGAGGGGAAGTCCTGGTCCTCTAGTCCTTCATGCAGGGTGGTCATGACCGTTTTCCACATGGTGACGGCGGGGTTGGTGCGGTATCCAGTGATCTCCCGGTTATACTCATAACCTACCCAGACCGCTGCGGTATAGTAGGGGGTATAGCCCGCAAACCACCGGGCATAGTTATCGTTAGTGGTACCTGTTTTGCCGGCCACCGTCATTCCCGAAATCTTTGCCGGAGTACCAGTACCGCTCTGAACGGCATAGGTCAGCATTTCATTCATATAATAGGCGGTGCTGGGCTTCAGAACCTTCTGATCCTCAGGAGCGTTGTCAATGAGCACTTCGCCGTTCCGGTCCACGACCTGGGTGTAGGTAGATGGCTCGGTATAGACGCCTCCCCGTGGGAAGGCGGCATAGGCTGCCGCCATCTCAAGGGTGGACACACCGTCGGTCAAGCCACCCATGGACAGGGGGGCCTCCGCAACATCCGTGACCCAATTGCCGCTCTCAGTCGTTCGGCCATATTCCAAGGTGGTAAACCCAAAGCGATCTGTCAGGAACTGGTAAGACGCCTCTACCCCCACCCGGCGTAAGGTGCGCAGGGCAATGGTGTTTCGGGACTGGGCCACGCCCTGCCGCACTGTCATCAAACCCAGGTAATTATTCTGGTCGTTCTTGGGCCAGGCGCTTCCGTTCAATTCCACTGGGTTGTCGTCCAGCACCGTGGCCGGGGTAATCAGCCCCATCTCCAACGCGGGGGCGTAGACCGCCAGCGGCTTAAAGGAGGAACCCGGCTGGAAGGGCGCTGTGGCATAGTTGAAAATCCGGTTGGCCGTCTTCTGGCCCATATCCCCAGCGATGGCAACCACCGCACCAGTTCTGTTATCCACCACCGTAATAGCCGACTTGATAGGCAGCCCGTCACTGGATACCTTATTGCCCAGCAGGCTAGGGTCCTCATAAGCGGCTTCCACCGCTGCCTGGGCATCGGGGTCTAAGTTACAGTAGATAGACAAGCCGCCGCTGTAAATCATCTTCATGACGGACCTGCTGTTCATATCCGTCAACTCCATCAAGTCATCCCGGACCTCAGAAATCACAGCCTCCACATACCAGGAGTAGATATTAGAGGAATCCACCACACCGTCCCCGTCCTCGTCACTGTTGTTATTTATGAACGGGAGCTCCTCAGCCACGGCTGCATCGTACTCCGCCTGCGTGATATAGCTCACGCCATTGGAACCGTCGGCATCCAGCATCTCGGAAAGGATCGTCTCTTGACGGGCCTTATTGTAATCCTTGGCTGTCCAAATCACCCCTTCACCCAGAGTTCCCACCTCCCCACAGCTAGGACAGGCGTTGGTCTGAGTGTTCGTCCAATGCTCACAGTTAGAGCACTGATACCGGATCACCTCCACTGAGGCGTTTGGACTGTACAAGGATGGATTGTTGGTGATGCCCGCCAGAGAAGCGCACTCGGCCAGGGACAGTTCCGACACGTCCTTCCCAAAATACTTCTGAGAAGCGGACTGGACTCCATAACAGTTACTGCCCAGGTAGATGACATTAAGGTACATCTCCAAGATCTCTTCTTTTTTGTAGTTTTTCTCCAGCTCCAGGGCGGTAAAAATCTCCTGCACCTTGCGTTTTACCGTTACATCGTCGTTGTCTGTCACATTCTTAACCAGCTGCTGGGTGATTGTGGAGCCGCCAAATGTATCCCGCATACCGAAAAACATATTGAGCACCGCGCCGGCTGTGCGGCGCCAGTCCACGCCGTTGTGGGTCCAGAACCGCTTGTCCTCAATGGCCACCACCGCATCAATCAGGTCCTCAGGAATGTCCTCGATGTCTACCCACTCGCTGTTGGTATCCCCCACCAGTGTGGTCAGTTCTTTGTATAGTCCTGTGTCTTTATCGGTATAATAGATGACGGAATTTTCGTTGAGCGTATAGGCAGACAGGTCCAGATAGGTATTGGGCATGATGGACGTTTGGATGTAGACCACAGCGTAGCACAGCAGAAATGCTCCGGTGACCACGCCGATAATCAGCAGAGTCCCCAAAGTCTGGAAAAATCGCAGGGCAATGGTCGCACCCATAGAACGTTTTCTGGTCTGCCGCCGGGGCATCCGGCGCTCCCCGCTGTCCTGACGGGGCGTCTGCGCCACCCGCTTCCCTTCGGCGCGGCGTCCGCGCCTAGGCTCGTTTATTTGAGACATAATACACCTCCGGGGTCAGGTTCTAACTTGCATCGTTGACAAAATACCAGAATACTATACCATATCTTGTGCTATTTGTCCACCCTTTGGCCTTTTATGCGGTCCACTAAAAATATTAGTCGAATAAAACTGCCGCCTCCCCCTTGCATTTTTTGTTCAATCCGGCTACAATAGGGACAGAACTTCCCACCGGGAATAAGGAGGCTTTGCCATGAGCGACGATTACGGCTCTGACTTCATCACCGTCACAGATGAGGACGGCAACGACTTTGAGCTTGAGCACTTGGGCACCCTGGAGTACAAAGGCAGCACCTATATGGCTTTTGTCCCGGCGGATATGGATGAGGAGGACGAGGACTTCGGCCTGATTCTTCTGCGGGCGGTGGAAGAGAACGGCGAACAGCTATTGGCCGACATTGATGATGAGTCGGAACTCAACGCAGTGTACGAGCAGTTTATGGAAGAACTGTTTGACGACGAGGACGACACCGACGAATAAACACCGGCCCCCTGCCGGGTTTTAACTACGTGTGAGGCTCTTTTAAACCCACATCTTTGAAACGGGACGCTGATACTCGCGCCGCGGATTGCAGGCCTCCCGGCCCCCTTCGGGGATGCTGGAAGTTGGAAGCAGAGAAACGGCGCGGAGGCGACCCACCTGCATCTTCGTGCAGGTTTTAAACGGGCCTCTACGGCCATGGCGGGGGACTTATCACTTACTCCGATGGGAGAGTAGCACACTCTCCCATCTTTTTTGTGGATAGAATGTGAATTCTACCTGAAAACTTAATCAGAAAACGATTTTTTTCTTGCAAGGTCTACTTCTTCGTGCTATAATGTCTGCGTTCCGCACATCTGATGATGTGCCTAATCCGCTCCAAAGGGGATGACCTTTCCGGCGGATTGGCTTCGGCCTGCGGCAGCGTACTCACCGTCCGCCATTGGCGGACGTTTCGTGCGTTTGCAGGCTGAGAGCCATTTTTTGTCCCCGACACACTGAGGCAAAACTGGTTCTCATCCGCCTTACGCCCTTAGGCACAAGGGATGCAAGTCGCTTCGGCCAAGCATCAACATAAACACTTGAGAGGATTTGATACCATGAGCGCATCCAGAGAAAAAAAGCAGCGGCAGGGTGCCGGCCCCTCGGAGCGAGAGGCCCAAAGCCAGCAGAAAGCCGCCGCTTATAAGCGGAAGGTCCGCACTTATACCGCCATCGGCGTTGTGGTGGTCGTCTTAGTGGCCGCTCTGCTGATTTGGGATTCCGGTCTGATCCAGCGCGGCCAGACCGCTGTCACTGTTGGAGACACCAACTACTCCGTCAATGATGTGAACTATTATTATTACACCCTTTGGAATAACGCTTTCAGCTATTACAGCTATTTTGGAATGGCGGTGCCCGACGGGGATGACATCATGGACAAAGACAGCGGTCAGACTTACCGGGAGTATTATCTGGAACAAACCATGGACACCCTGACTCAACTCACCGCGCTATATGACCTGGCAGTAGAAAATGGCTATTCTGACAATGATGTTGCCGAATCGGTCCAGAAGCAAGTGGATTCTATCAAGAAAGCCGCCTCTTCTTATGGATACAGCTATGGCGCATTCCTCAAGGTCCAGTACGGTCGGTTTATGACCGCTGGCGCCCTGGAGTCCATTCTCACCAAGGCCGCTGTAGCCAATGCCTACTATACCGATTATTATGATGGCCTGAACATCACGGATGAGGATATCCAGAATTATTATGAGGAGAACAAGGACACTCTGGACACCTATGAGTATTCCTACCTTTACTTTACTCCTGAAAGCGTAGATTCTACCGACGAAGACGGCAATGAGCTCAGCGACGAAGAAGTGGATGAGTTGAAAGCGGCCGCCTTGGCCGACGCTAAGGAAAAAGCGCAGCACGCTCTGGACCAATATCAGGACGGCACCTCCATTGCCGATTTGGTTGAGGAGTATGGGCTGACCGCCTCCAACAGCGGCGACCATATGACCAACGTGGGTAGTTCTGTGTCCTCCACTTACCGGGATGAACTGGCCGGTTATGAAAACGACCAGTCCGGTATCTATGAGAACGGTGAGTCCGGCGTTTATGTGCTGGTCCTTCATGACCGTCATCTGAATGAAGAAGCCACTGCCGATATACGCCATATCCTCATCAGTGCCGAGACCACTAAGGACGAGGACGGCAAGGTCGTAGCTCCTACTGATGAGGCTTGGGCTGCTGCCGAGGATAAGGCCAACGAAATCTTGGCCGAGTACCAGGCCGGTGAGCAGACTGAGGACGCTTTCGCCGCCCTGGCCAACAAGTATTCTGACGATGCTGGTTCCAACACTACTGGCGGCCTGTATGAGGGCGCTTATGACGGCCAGTTTGTCACCGAATTTAATGACTGGGTTTTTGATGCCAGCCGCCAGAGCGGCGATGTGGATATCGTCCGCCACGAGGCCGGTGAAGATGATGCCAACCCCTACTACGGCTATCACATCATCTACTATGTGGGTGAGAACGTCCCCGTCTGGAAGCAGACCTCTGATACTGCTCTGCGTGATGAGCAGGCGGAGGCTTGGGGCGAGGAGATTCAGGAGGGCTACACTGCCACCGCGGCTGGGGCTTCCCGTTACGTGGGTAATTAATGGTATTTGCAATCAGCTCAAACCAAAGCAAGGGGCGGGGCGCCATGCCCCGCCCCTTGCACCTTTACCGGAGGCGATCGATCATGATGGAACAGTTTATCCGAACGCAGATGCTGCTTGGCCCGGAGGCCATGGAACGGCTGCAGAGCAGCCATGTGGCCATCTTTGGCCTGGGGGGCGTGGGCAGCTGGTGCGCTGAAGCCCTTTGTCGCACCGGGGTGGGACAACTGACCCTAGTGGACCACGACGTGATCTCTGCCAGTAACCTGAACCGCCAGGCCGCCGCCCTCCACTCCACCCTGGGCATGGAAAAGGCGGAGGCCACCGCCCGCCGCCTGGCAGACATCTCCCCCGCCTGTGTTTTGAATTCCATCTGCGCCCGCTATGAGGCGGACAGCCGGGAGCGTTTTTTCTCCCAGCGGTATGACTACATCGTGGACGCCATCGACCTGGTCTCCTGTAAGCTGGATTTAATCGAAACCGCCCTTGGCCGGGGCATGCCCATCCTCTCCGCTCTCGGAACCGCCAATAAGTTGGATGCTACCTTGCTTCGGGTAGCTGACATCTCCAAAACCGAGGGCTGTCCCCTGGCCCGGGTGGTGCGAAAAGAGCTGCGGGCCAGGGGGATCGTCCATCATAAGGTAGTCTTTTCTCCCGAGCCAGCACGGAAGCCCCTGGACTGCGGAGAGGCACCTATCCCGGGCCGCCGCTCCGTCCCAGCCAGCATCATGTGGGTGCCCGCCGCAGCAGGCCTGCTTATGGCATCTGAGGTGGTGTCCGACCTGACCGGCGGCTTCTGACCCAGGCCAGGAATCTGGGGACCATCCATCCCGCCAGCAGTCCGCACAGGCTTCCGATCACCGCCCCGGCCAGTACGTCGCTGGGGAAGTGTACCCCCACGTACAGCCGGGAAAAGCCCATGAGCGCCGCCAGTGCCAGCGCCGCCCCCTTCGCCCACCGCTGGGGCTGAGTCATGCACAGCGCCACGGCAAAGGCGAACGCCGCGCAGGTGTGCCCCGAGGGGAAGGAATTGGGGTCCGAGCTGGTCACCAGCACCGCAAAATTCTCCATGGCCACCCAGGGCCGAGCCCGGCTGACGAGAGGCTTAATGGTCAGGTTGGTGACGATCAGGCCAAAGGTCATGGCGGTCAGTGCAGTCCCCCCCGCCCGCCGTGTGGTGCGGAACAGCAACAAAATGACAGCCAAAATAATGAATAGCGCCCCGGCGTCTCCCAGGCCGGTAAACCCGCTCACCAGGCCGTCAAGCGCCGGCACGCGCAGGTGCTCCCCGATCCACCGCAAGACTGTCTCGTCCATGGTTTGAAGCCATTCAGGCACATTCTGCATCCCCTTTCACAAAAATTTGCCATTCAGGACAAAAGCCGGAGAGATTCCATACTCTCCGGCTTTTTCTTTGTCTGTCAAGTAGGAAAGTCATTGTGTTTCCCACTGGCAGGTCATGATAACGCCCTCTTCAAATTCAATATGCTGGCTCTTGACAATGTGGGTCTTGCCAATGCGCACCTCCTGGGTGCCCACGGTGTTCTGCACCGTGTCCGATGGGGTGGCCACAATAGTGAACAACAGGTCCAGCGTCTCTCCCCCTACCTTGTCGCCTGGGGCAGCCACATGGGCCTCAGCCGTCACGTCCACGATATACCCATCCAGTAGCTGCCCGTTGGCCATTAGCTGGTCCTGCTTGCCGGAGGCGCTGTCCACATACTGACGCACGCTGTCGTAAGTGGCCTGGTCCACCTCCATCACCCGCACCGTATAGGTCACCTGGGGTACCGCCGCGCCGACCCCGCCGCTGCCACCCAGCAGCTTAAATGCCAGCAGCACAGCGGCAGCCACGATCACAATGATCACCAGAAGGTCCACAATATTGAGCTTTCCAAACAGCTTACCTTTTTCGTCTACCAGTTTCATATAAGCCTCCGTCCCTTGACCCATGGGTCAAAGCCATGTATAATAAAGCATATGTTATGCTCCTGCGTTGCGCCGCTGCGCAAGGCGGGCGGCGCAGGTTCAAGCCCTATTGTATTATATTTTTTTCTCAGTGACAAGTCTTTTTTGGAGGCGCGGTATGAAAGTCATCCATCTCATCAGCGGGGGCGACACCGGAGGCGCCAAAACCCATGTCCACTCCCTGCTTCAAGGACTGTCCCGACACATCCAGGCCGATATGGTCTGCTTTATGGACGGTCCCTTTACCCAGGAGGCCCGCGCCCTGGGCATTTCCGTTCAGGTCATTTCCCATCGAAACCCTCTGCGCACCCTGAGTGAGCTTCGGGCCAGGGTGGCGGCGGAGGGCTATGACATCATCCACTGCCACGGCTCCCGGGGCAACATGCTGGGGGCTATGCTGGGCCGGGCTACCGGCTTGCCTGTGGTCACCACCGTCCACAGCGACTATCGGCTGGATTACATGGGCCGGCCCCTGTCCCGGCTGACCTACGGTACCATCAACGCCATTGCTCTTCGCCGCATCCCCTACCACATCGGCGTATCCGACGCCACGGTGGACATGCTTATCCAAAGAGGCTTTGATCCTCAGCAGTTGTTCTCCATCTACAATGGGCTGGACTTCTCCCCCATTGTCCCGGCCTTGGATCGCAGACAGTTTTTGCAGTCTTTGGGACTCAACTGGCCGGAAAATGCGGTCGTCGTCGGCATTGCTGCTCGTCTTAACCCGGTCAAGGACATCGCCACGCTCATCCGGGGCTTTGCCCTGGCACGGAGAAAAGCCCCTCACCTGCGGTTGCTCATTGCTGGCGACGGACCTGATGAAGCGTCTCTCAAGGCGCTGGCCGATCAGTTAGGTGTATCAGACGACGTCTGCTTTGCCGGCTGGGTCAGTGACACAGACAGTTTTTATGGCTGTCTGGATATCAACACCCTTACCTCTGTGTCTGAAACCTTTCCCTATGCGCTCACGGAAGGAGCTAGATTTGCACTCCCAACTGTCGCTACCAAAGTGGGTGGCGTACCCTATCTCATCGACCATGGAGTCAACGGCTACCTGTTCCAGCCTGGGGATGCTGAGGCCCTCGCCCACTGTCTAGCCGATCTGGCTGTTTCTCCCGTCCTGCGGGAAAAGTTGGGCCGGCGTCTGCTGGATAAAGCCGCCCGAGACTTCTCCATCCAGCGGACCATCCAGCGCCAGCTGGAGATCTATGAGACGATCCTGCGCCGCCACCATCGTCCCCGGAAGAAGCGGGACGGTGTGGTCATCTGCGGCGCCTATGGCCGAGGTAATGCCGGAGATGAAGCCATTCTGGAGGCTATCTTGCTGGAACTGCGGGCCATTGACCCCGACCTGCCTCTTTGGGTGATGACCCGTAAGCCCATGGACACCCGGCTGCGCCACCGGGTCAACGCGGTATACACCTTTCATGTACCCAGCTTTGCCCGTCGTATGGCTCACAGTCAGCTCTATATTAACGGGGGAGGCTCCCTGATGCAAGACGTGACCAGCCGGCGCTCTCTGTGGTTCTACCTCTACACCCTGGACGCAGCCAAGCGCCGGGGATGTAAGGTGATGATGTATGGCTGCGGCATCGGCCCTATCAACTATGCATATAACCGCAAACGGGCCCGCCGTACCATCAACCGTTCGGTTGATGTCATCACCCTGAGGGACCGCTCTTCCCTGGATGAGCTCAACGGCATGGGAGTTTCCAATCCCAGAATCATTGTGGCTGCCGATCCCACGGTGATTCTCCCCGCCGATCCCCCAGAGGCTGCGGACGGCGTGCTAGAAGCTGCAGGGCTGGACCCCGGCCACCAGCGGTATCTGGGTATCGCCGTGCGGCCTTGGCCTGGATTTGAAGAAAAAGCCCCTATTTTTGCCGAGGCAGCCGACTACGCCTATGAGGCCCATGGTCTTATCCCTGTTTTTCTTCCCATTGAGGCCCGGCTGGATATTGGTGCGGCCCAACAGGTAGCGGCTCATATCCAAAAAGCACCCTATGTTATCCTCCCGGAGAGCACCTCATCCAGCCGAACCATCGCCCTATTCTCCCGCATGGATGTGGTGTTGTCCATGCGCCTGCACGCGCTGATTTTTGCCGCCGGGCACGGAGTTCCGTTGGTAGGCGCCGTCTACGACCCCAAGGTCAGTTCCTTCCTGGACGCGGTGGGCCAGGACCTGTACACCCCCTTCTACCGCTTAGATGCGGCCACCCTGAAAGAACAGTTGGACATCGCTGTGGCCCGCGGTCAGGACCGCCCCCGACTGGAGGATGGCGCGCGCCGTCTGCTTTTGTTGGAACAGCAGAACTCCGCTCAGGCCCGGCAGCTACTGACCGGAAAATAAACTATAACCGGGTTCCGTCATCTTTTTACTCTCGTATCTCCCGGAGGTTTTCCCTTTGAAACAAATCATTTGTCTCTCTCATGAACCGTGGGGCACCCGGCCCAATCGAACTCAGCAGCTGCTCGCTCGGTTGACTGAGGCTCAGATTTTGTTCTTTGAGCCACCTGGAGCCCGCCGTAGCCAGGAACCGGCCGACGGCCTGCGGGTTCGCTCCAATATTACGGTGTACTCCCTCCCCGCCTTGTTGCTGAACAACGCTGATCAGAATTGGGTGCGCCGCCACAACCAGGCCAGAATTGCCCGCTGTATCCAGTCTGTCATGGCCCGGCATCGGTTTCGGGAGCCGGTGCTCTGGTGCACCACACCGGAAAATTATTTTATGCTCGACCACTTAGCCTACCGCTGCTTGGTCTACGACTGCCATCAGGAATGGGACGATCTGCCTTTGGATTGGGAAAGCGACCTGACCGCCGCGGCTGATGTGGTTTTTGCCGCCTCACCCGGTCTGCGGCAGCGCCTGCTGCCCTGTAGCGACAATATTGCCTTGCTTCCCAATGGCGCTAACCCCCAGATGTTTCTCCGGGACGGCCTGGAGCCTCCAGAGCTTGTCCGGCAACTGCCCCGGCCGGTATTTGCCCGGGTAGGCGATGTTTCGGCCGACCTGGAATTAGCCCCTCTGGTCCACACCGCCCAGCGCCGCCCCCAGTGGACCTTCCTTTTACTGGGTCGTGTGGGCCAGCACGCTCTTCAGGTCCTGTCTCCCCTCCCCAATGTGACGCTGGCTGGGCCGGTGCCCGCCGTAGAGTTGCCAGATTACCTATCCGGCTGTCAAGTGCTCTTTGATCTGGTCCGCAGCCGCCGTCGGGGCAGCGATGTGGTACCCGGCCGTATCTATGAATATCTATCCACCGGAAAACCCATTGTGACCATGCTTCCTCCGGAACAGACCGAGTTCTTCCCCGACGCTATCTACGCCGCATTTGACCCTAATGGTTTTCTCCGGCGGTGCCAGCTTGCTTTAGATGAGGATGACAGCGCCATCCGGGACCGGCGGATCCATTATGCGCAGGATGCCTCCTGGTCCCGCCGGGCACGGGAGATTGCCCGCATCCTTGCGGACACCGGGCTGTTCTAACCTTGCACACTGACTAGGAATGGGCTGTTTTCCCCTGACGGATTGTATAAGCGTACGAAATTGAAAACCATGCTTGATTTGACGGATTTTTTACATTAGAATATAGTCATACATTGGGACATGAGGGGTGTGCCACATGAGCGGTCTGATTTTCTGTCACCGTGCGACAAAATTCCGTCGCGGCACCGTTGTGTCTTATTCCAGCTGATAACTAGAAAGCAGGCTGCCCCCATGGGGTCGGCCTGCTTTTATTGCTTGACCGCCCGGTTTGCTCAGCCACAGATTGCAATTTATTTGTCGTAAAAAGGTGTTTCGGTAGCGTGTGAGCGCCCACCGGACATTAGGATGAAAAATATGGAGGAACAAGCTATGCAGAAAAAAGTAGCGGTTGTCATGGGTTCGGATTCCGACCTGTCCACAATGCAGCCCTGTCTGGATCGGTTGCGTGCCTTTTCCATTCCCTTCGAGGTGCGTATCCTGTCTGCCCATCGCACTCCTACCGCCGCGGAGCAGTTTGCTTTCACCGCTAAGGAAGAGGGCTTTGGCGTCATCATCGCCGCCGCCGGAAAAGCGGCCCACCTGGCCGGAGTGATCGCCGCCTACACGATCCTGCCTGTCATCGGCGTGCCGATCAAGACGTCTATGATGGGCGGACTAGACTCCCTGCTGTCCATGGTGCAGATGCCCAAAGGGGTTCCCGTGGCCTGTGTGGCTGTGGACGGTGCGGAGAATGCCGCCATTCTGGCCGCCCAGATCCTAGCCGTCGGTGAGCCGTCCCTCAATGTCACCTTGGCGAAGCACAAATCCGAGATGGAAGCCAGCGTCACCGCAAAGGACCAGGAGATTCGGGGACGTTTTTCTTGAACAGTCTATTTATTTCGGAAAGGAAGTTTCAAATATGAAAAAACTGGAGCAGCTTTATGAGGGCAAAGCAAAAAAGGTGTATGCCACCGATGATCCCAGCCTGGTTATTGTAGACTATAAGGACGATGCCACCGCTTTCAACGGTGAGAAAAAAGGCACCATCGTGGGCAAGGGCGTAATCAACAATAAAATGACCAACTACCTGATGCAGCAGCTAGAAAAGGTAGGGGTTCCCACTCATTTTGTGGAGCAGCTCAGCGACCGGGAAACTGTGGTCAAAAAGGTTTCCATCGTTCCTCTGGAAGTTATTATCCGTAACATCTCCGCCGGCTCCTTTGCCAAGCGCTACGGCGTGGATGAGGGCATCGTGTTCGACGCGCCTACCATCGAGTTTTCCTATAAAAACGATGATCTGGGCGATCCCCTTATCAACACCTACCACGCCCTGGCCCTGAAACTTGCCACTGCCGATGAAATCGAGACCATCAAAAAGTACGCTTTTGCGGTCAACGACTTCCTCAAGCAGACCATGCTGGACTGTGGCATCACGCTGGTGGACTTCAAGCTGGAGTTTGGCAAGACCGCGGACGGCCGGATTGTGCTGGCCGACGAAATCAGCCCAGACACTTGCCGTTTCTGGGATGTCAAGACCGGCGAAAAACTGGATAAAGACCGTTTCCGCCGGGACCTTGGCAACGTGGAGGGCGCTTATCAGGAGATGAGCCGCCGGCTGCTGGGGGAATAAACCGTAAATCGGTACATTCCCAGAGCGGAGCGTGAAGCTCGAGGCGCGGAGGAATCCTCTTCCCCCTCTCGCTTTTTCACCGCTCCGCTCTCAACTTTTTATTTTACACTTTAGGAGGAACTATGGGAGGCTTTTTTGGCGCCATTTCCAAGCGAGACGTGACCCTTGACATTTTTTTCGGTGTGGATTACCACTCCCACCTGGGTACCCGCCGGGGCGGCATGGTCATTCATGACAGCCAGGACGGCTTTCAGCGGGAGATCCACAGCATCGAAAATTCCCCCTTCCGCACCAAGTTTGAGGCGGATCTGAACGATTTTCACGGTACCTCCGGCATCGGCTGCATCAGCGACTCCGATCCCCAGCCCCTGTTGGTTCGCTCCCACTTGGGGCTGTTTGCCATTACCACCGTGGGCATTATCAACAATGCCGAGGAGCTGGTAGAGCAGTACAACATGGAGTCCGGGCACCAGTTTATGGCCATGAGCTCTGGCCAGGTCAACTCCACCGAACTCACCGCCGCCCTCATCAACCAGAAGGACGACCTGGTTTCCGGCATCCGCCACGCCCAGCAGGTCATCGACGGCTCCATCACTATTCTCATCCTGACGCCCGACTCCCTCATCGCGGCCCGGGATGCGGTGGGCCGCCTGCCCGTCATACTGGGCCGAAACGAGGACGGCTATTGCGTGTCCTTTGAGTCCTTTGCCTACCACAAGCTGGGCTATGACGACCATCGGGAGCTTGGCCCGGGCGAAATCGTCCGCCTGACTGCCGACAGCGAGGAAGTTTTGGCCCCGCCGGGCGACAAAATGCGTATCTGCGCCTTTTTGTGGACCTACTATGGCTATCCCAACTCCCGCTACGAAGGGATCAACGTGGAGGTCATGCGCAACCGCAACGGTGTCATTATGGCCAAGGCCGACCGGGAACGCGGCCTGGCCCAGGACCTGGATTATGTGGCCGGCGTACCCGATTCGGGCCTGCCCCATGCCATCGGCTATGCCAATGAAAGCGGCGTTCCCTATGCCCGGCCCTTTGTCAAATACACGCCTACCTGGCCCCGCTCCTTTATGCCCGCCAACCAGGACGTGCGCAACCAAGTGGCCAAGATGAAGCAGATCCCCGTGCCGGAACTCATCGAGGGTAAGAAACTGCTCTTTGTGGACGATTCCATCGTCCGGGGCACCCAGCTACGAGAAACGGTGGATTTTCTCTATGAGTCTGGAGCCAAAGAGGTACACATCCGCTCTGCCTGCCCTCCCATTATGTATGGCTGCAAATACCTCAACTTCTCCCGAAGCAACTCTGATATGGAGCTGCTGGCCCGCCGCACTATTCAGGAACTGGAAGGCGACGAAGGGCAGCAACATCTGGACGAATATGCGGATGCCAGTACCAAACGGGGACAGTGCATGCTTCACGCCATCTGCGAAAAGCTCCACTTCAGTTCTCTTGGCTACCAATCTTTGGATGGCTTGTTGGAGTCTATCGGCCTGGACCGGGACAAAGTGTGCACCTACTGCTGGAACGGAAAAGAGTAACGGCTGTACTGTTTCGATTTGAACGGAGCAACTCCATATTGGGGGCCTGTTTCTCCGGGCGGCATGCCGCCGGCTCACCCCGAATACGGAGTTGCCAAGTTAGAATTTTTAATCTGATTCGGAGGTTTTGGTATGAAAAACTCCTATTCTGAGTCCTACGCCGCTGCCGGTGTGGACGTCACCGCGGGCTATGAATCCGTAGAGCGCATCAAGCCCATGGTGGAGTCTACCTATATCCCCGGCGTGCTGGGGACTCTGGGCGGCTTTGGCGGCATGTTCGCCCCCGACTTCTCTGGGATGAAAAAGCCGGTGCTGGTTTCCGGCACCGATGGGGTCGGCACCAAGCTGAAGCTGGCCATGCTGCTGGACAAGCATGACACCATCGGCATTGACTGCGTGGCCATGTGCGTCAATGATATCATCTGCGGCGGCGCCTCTCCCCTGTTTTTCCTGGACTATATCGCCTGCGGCAAAAACCAGCCCAGCCGCATCGCCGACATCGTCTCCGGCATCACCGAAGGCTGCCGCCAGGCCGGCTGCGCTCTGGTGGGCGGCGAGACTGCCGAGCACCCCGGTATGATGGCCGACGACGACTACGACCTGGCGGGCTTTTCCGTCGGCATTGTGGACGAGGAAAAGATCATTGACGGATCCCGTTTACAGGAGGGGGATGTGCTCATTGGCCTGGCCTCTTCCGGCGTTCACTCCAATGGCTTTTCTCTGATCCGCAAGGTCTTCGGCATTACCGATTCCCGGGAACCCTTGGACGAGCGTGTGCCCGAGCTGGGCTGCACCGTGGGCGAGGCCCTGCTCCAGCCCACCAAGATCTATGTCCGCACGGTGAAAAAACTGCTCTGCCGCGGCATCGACATCCGGGCCATCAGCCACATCACCGGCGGCGGCCTGTACGAGAACGTGCCCCGCATGATGCGGGAGGGCCTCACCGCCCAGATTCACACCTCCAACGTCCCCATCCCCCCGATCTTCACTCTGATCGCCCAGCGTGGCCACATCCCCGAACGGGATATGTATAACACCTTCAATATGGGCCTTGGCCTGATTATGGCTATCCCTAAGGAGCAGGTAGGCCACGCTATGGAATTCATCATCCAATCCGGTGAGCGGGCCTATGTGGTGGGCAGCGTGGTCAAGGGTGGAGACGGCGTGGACTTAGTCTGAACGAATCTGAACGAAGAAAGAGGGGACCTGGAATCGCTGTGTTAGGTACTTGCCGCTGACACTGCAAAACGCGGCGTCAGAAGCCTGACCACGATTCCCCTCTCTCACTTTTTAATTGGAGGGATTCCTATGTCTAAACGCATTGCGGTCTTAGTCTCTGGGGGCGGCACAAACCTACAGGCTTTGATAGACGCCCAGCGCCAAGGCGAACTGGGCGGCGGGCGGATCTGCGCCATCATCGCTTCCAAACCAGGCGTGTACGCCCTGGAGCGCGCAAAGCAGGCTGGTATCCCCGGATATGTGGTGGCCCGGAAAGACTATTCCTCTGCCCAGGCCTTTACCGCCGCTCTTGTGGACAAGCTGCGGACGCTGGGCATCGACCTAGTGGTGCTGGCCGGCTTCATGGTCATCCTCACTTCTGAGATGGTGGAAGCTTTCCCCAACGCTATTTTGAACATACACCCCGCCCTTATTCCTTCCTTCTGTGGTGAGGGTTGTTATGGGCTTCATGTCCACGAAAAGGCCCTGGAATACGGGGTCAAAGTCACCGGCGCCACCGTCCACTTCGTCAGCGAGGAGTGCGACGGCGGACCCATTGTGCTGCAAAAGGCGGTGGCCGTGGAGGAGGGAGACACCCCCGAAGTGCTCCAGCGCCGGGTGATGGAGCAGGCAGAATGGGTCATTCTTCCCCAGGCTGTAGCCCTGTTTTGTCAGGACCAGCTGCGGGTGGAAGGGCGCACCGTCCACATCCTGCCGCCTCAGCCTTGACAGGCTCGGGCGGAGCATGATATATTGATACCAGCTATATGACTGACGGAAGTGGGGCGACCACATGGAGTATAGCGGGAAACATGCCGACCGTCTGGGCGCACCTTTTTTGGTGCGCCCTTTTTTGCTTCTTTCAGCCCCCTGTTCCTTGAGAAAGGAGCGTCCATATGAAGCTCCATAGTCTGATTGCCTCCTGTTCCCTGTTTCTCGGTGCGGTCTTGCTCTGCTGCACCGGCGCGCTGCTATACAACTCTGCACTGACTTTCGTGTCTGCTATCCTGGCTGTCCTATTCGCTATCCCCCTGCTCTCACACTGGTGGTCCTGGTTCAGCCAAGCGACCGGGCAATCCAACCAAATAAAGGAGAATGACCATGAAAACCCTTGATTTATGCCAACTGCTTCAACAGCATCCCTACCCCGGGCGGGGCATCGTGCTGGGCCGCTCTGCCGACGACCAGAAGGCCGTCATCGCCTACTTCATCATGGGCCGCAGCGAGAACAGCCGCAACCGTGTGTTCGAGGCCACTGAGGACGGCATCCGCACCCGGGCCTATGACGAGTCCAAGATGACCGACCCCTCCCTGATCATCTACCACCCGGTGCGCATGGTGGGCCGGGGGGTGGTGGTCACCAATGGCGACCAGACCGATACCATCCGGGACTATCTGCTGGAGGGCCGTACCTTTGCCGAGGCCTTGCGCACCCGTTGCTTTGAGCCAGACCCCCCCAACTATACCCCCCGGATCTCCGGCCTACTCTCTCCTGACGGCAGCTTCAAGCTGTCCATTTTGAAGTCCGCCGACGGAAACCCGGACTGCAACCTGCGCCATTTTTATGAGTACGACGCGCCCCTGGCTGGAGAGGGCCGGTTCATCCACACCTATCAGGAGAACGCCGACCCCCTGCCCTCCTTTGAGGGGGAGCCCCGCCGGGTGTCCATCACCGCTCCCAGCGCCCAGACCCTGGCCAACGAGCTGTGGGCCAGCCTGAATGAGGACAACAAAGTCTCCCTGTACGTGTGCTATCGGGACCTGGCCTCCGGCGAGATGGACACCGTCATCGTCAACAAGCACCAATAAGCGGCTGTTCCGCCCTATTGAGATAAGGAGTGTTTTGTCATGAAAGAACTGGAACTGAAATATGGCTGCAACCCCAACCAGAAGCCCGCCCGGATTTTCATGGATGAGGGGGAGCTGCCCCTCACCGTCCTCAACGGCAAGCCGGGCTACATCAACTTCATGGATGCCCTCAACTCC
Organism: uncultured Eubacteriales bacterium; assembly: GCA_900549885.1. Classification (GTDB taxonomy): domain Bacteria; phylum Bacillota; class Clostridia; order Oscillospirales; family Oscillospiraceae; genus Enterenecus. The sequence goes on from URQA01000003.1 coordinate 43,626, forward strand.
TGGCAGCTGGTGAAGGCGCTGAAGAAAGCCACCGGCATCCCCGCCGCCGCCTCCTTCAAGCACGTCTCCCCCGCCGGCGCCGCCCTGGGCACCGAGCTGACCGATGTGGAAAAGCAGATCTACTTTGCCGACGGCTATGACACCTCCCCCATCGCCCGGGCCTACATCAAGGCCCGTGGTGCTGACCGGCTGTGCTCCTACGGCGATTGGGCCGCCCTGAGCGAGGTGTGTGACGAGCCTACCGCCCGGTTCCTGGCCATGGAGGTGTCTGACGGTGTCATCGCCCCCGGCTACACCGACGAGGCCCTGGCTATCCTGAAAACGAAAAAGAAGGGCAACTACAACGTGGTCCAGATCGACCCCAGCTATGAGCCCGCCCCCATCGAGCTGCGCCATATCTACGGCATCACCTTCCAGCAGGGCTACAACAGCTTCGAAATCAACGAGGAACTGCTGGGCAACATCGTGACCAAAAATAAAGACTTGCCCCAGCAGGCCAAGCACGACCTGCTCCTGGCCCTCATCACCCTGAAATACACCCAGTCTAACTCCGTGTGCTATGTGAAGAACGGCCAGACCATCGGCGTGGGCGCCGGCCAGCAGAGCCGCATCCACTGCACCCGGCTGGCAGGGAACAAGGCGGACAACTGGATGCTGCGCCAGCACCCTAAGGTGCTGGGCCTGCAGTTCGTGGACGGCATCCGCCGGCCCAACCGGGATAATGCCATCGACGTGTATATCTCCGACGAGTGGGAGGATGTGCTGGCCGACGGCGTGTGGCAGCAGACCTTCAAGGTCCGTCCCGAACCCCTCACCCGGGATGAGAAAAAGGCCTGGATCTCCACCATGAAGGACGTGTCCCTGGGTTCCGACGCCTTCTTCCCCTTCGGGGACAACGTGGAACGGGCCCGGAAGTCCGGTGTGCAGTATATCGCCCAGCCCGGCGGCTCCATCCGGGACGACAATGTCATCGAGACGGCGGACAAGTACGGCATGGTCATGGCGTTTACTGGGATGCGGCTGTTCCACCACTGATAGGCCGGGCCTTTTCTGCGGAAAATGCAGGCGCTTCGCGCGCCGGCCTCGCGGGCGGGAACCAGTTCCCCCCGCGTGCCCCCCTCCGCTCTCCGAGGGGAATAAGGAATAATTTTATTTTCCGCCTGGCGGCGGAATACTTTGAAACGAGGTTTACTTATGAAAGTTTTAGTGGTAGGAGGCGGCGGCCGGGAGCACGCCATCTGCTGGAAACTGGCCCAGTCCCCCAAAGTCACCCAGCTTTTCTGTGCCCCCGGCAATGCGGGCATCGCCCAGGTTGCCACTTGCATAGACGTGAAGGCCACCGATGTGGACGGCATGGTGGCCTGGGCCAAGGCCAATGCTATGGACTTTGTTATGGTGGCTCCGGACGACCCCCTGGCCCTGGGCATGGTGGACGCCATGGAGGCGGCTGGCATCCCAGCCTTCGGTCCCCATGCCAACGCCGCCATTGTGGAGGCCAGCAAGGCATTTTCCAAGGAGTTGATGGCCAAATATCACATTCCAACTGCCAAGTATTGTACCTTTACAGATCTTGAAAAAGCTCTGTCCTATCTTGAGGCGCAAGGTGCGCCCATCGTGGTGAAAGCGGACGGTCTGGCCTTGGGCAAGGGCGTGGTGGTGGCCGCCACCGTGGACGAGGCCAAGCAGGCCGCCCAGGAAATGATGGAGGACAAAAAGTTTGGGGAATCCGGTTCCACCGTGGTCATCGAGGAGTGCATGACCGGCCCGGAGGTCACCGTGCTGGCCTTCACTGACGGCAAGACCGTGGTGCCTATGCCCGCCAGCCAGGACCATAAGCGGGCTTATGACGGCAACCAAGGTCCCAATACAGGCGGTATGGGGGCCATCTCTCCCCCGCCCCAGTACACCCCGGAGCTCGCCCAACGGTGTATGGAGGAAATCTTTCAGCCCACCATTGACGCCCTGCGGGCGGAGGGCCGCCCCTTCCAAGGAGTGCTCTACTTCGGCCTGATGCTCACCCCCAGCGGCCCCAAGGTTGTGGAGTACAACGCCCGCTTCGGAGACCCAGAGTGCCAGGTTGTGCTCTCCCTGCTGGACACCGATTTGATGGACATTCTCCAGGCCTGTGTGGATGGTACTCTGGACCGGCTCCAAATCCGGTGGAAGGATGAGGCCGGCTGCATCGTGGTGCTGGCCTCCGGCGGCTATCCTCTGGACTACAAAAAGGGTTACCCTATTTCCGGGCTGGATGAAGCGGGCCAGACCGCTATGGTGTTCCACGCCGGCACGAAGCTTGGCCCAGGTGGGGAATATCTCACCAACGGCGGTCGTGTGCTGGGGGTCACCGCCACTGCCCCTACTCTGGACGGGGCCATCGCCAGTGCCTATGACGCGGCCAAGCATATCTCCTTCCAGGACATGCACTTCCGAACCGACATCGGCCACGCGTTTTGATAGAAGGTATTTTTGCTTTACAGGAAAAGAACCGGAATATCTTCTGGTTCTTTTCCCCTGCTTACTACGAGGAGGTTTTCCCATGATATCCCTGGCGCAACGCATCACTGAACTGCGCACGGAAAAGGGCATGAGCCGCCCAGAGCTGTCCGCCGCCCTGGGCCTGCCCAAAAATGCCATTGAAAAATTCGAGACGGGCCGCCAAACCCCTACCCAGGAGCAGCAGGCTAAGTTGGCCGCTTATTTCGAGGTCTCCCTCTTCTATCTCCGGGGAGAGAGCAACGATCCTACCCGGCAGGATGACTGGATGAATGGCGGCTTTGTGGATGACGAGCCAGCTCCCGCTCCGTCCCGCCGCACCGCGCCCCGTCCTGCTCCCATTTCCCACGGGAAGGATGAGGGCGGCTCTCTGCTGGACCCGCTGATGAAAAATAAGGCCTTTCAGGATATGGTCCGCGCTACCGTGCTGGATGTGCTCCGTTCCTCCGAGGGTCAGGATCTGCTAGCCCAAGCGGTACGCCGTCAGCTGCGCGAAATGAAGTGACCTTTCCCCATATGAGGATTTTGCCTGAAACGATGGCAAAATCCTCATATTTTTCTCTTTGCAACCAGCGGTTGTCGCATTGTAGAGCGTTGTTGGTTGCCAAGTCTACTCTCTTTTGCTATTCTGACCAAGGCCTGGTTCCCGGGTCTAATCCATCGCAGGAGGTCACATATTTATGGAATTTCATCAACGGCTTTACGAGCTGCGCCGGAAAGCTGGTCTGTCCCAGGAAGAGTTGGCTGACCTAGTCGGGGTTACCCGCCAGGCGGTACAAAAGTGGGAGTCCGGCGCGTCTAGACCGGACTTAGATAACATCACCGCTCTGTCCGACTACTTTCAAGTAAGCCTGGACTATCTCATCGCCGGCAGGGAGCGGGAGGAAAACCAGACGGCTCCCGCCACCACCGTCATCAACAACTACTACGGCCGCCATTCTTTCGAATACAAGAGTAAGCGCACCCTTTTCGGCCTGCCTCTGCTCCACATCAACTGTGGCCCCGGCCTGCGCTGGGCCCGGGGAATCATCGCCATAGGCAATATTGCCACCGGGCTGGTGGCGCTGGGCGGGGTATCCGCCGGACTGCTCTCCCTGGGTGGGGTATCGCTGGGCCTTCTGTTGGCTCTAGGCGGGGTGGCGGCAGGCAGTATTGCTATGGGAGCTGTCGCCATCGGTCTACTTGCCTGGGGCGGAGTCAGCTTGGGATGGTTGAGCGTGGGCGGAGTGGCCAAGGGCACCTTTGCTTTGGGGGGCGTAGCTGCCGGTTCCAAAGTGGCCATTGGAGGTGTAGCCTCCGCCCCGGTGGCTATCGGCGCCGCTGTAGAGGGAGTCCAAACCTTTCCCATCCCCGAAGGGGGCCTATCAGGCGGACAACTGGACATGGCTTTGAATGCCGTTCGAACTGCCAGCCAAGGTGCACCCAGCTGGCTCTGTCATCTGCTGGAGCTTTTTATCACATACTGTTAGAGAAAGAAGCGGGACAGTCGTCCCGCTTCTTTCTCGCCCTTTATGTCCTACTTTTCTCCTGCTCCTTTACCAATCTCACAATGCGGCTGGTACCCAGGCGATCCGCACCCAGCGACAAAAAATCTTCCGCATCCTGGAGGCTGGAGATACCGCCGGCCGCTTTGATTTTCACATGGGAGGCCACATGGGCCTTGAACAAGGCCACGTCCTCCCGGGTAGCCCCTCCGGCAGAAAATCCGGTAGAGGTCTTGATAAAGTCTGCCCCGCTGTCCGACACGATCTGACACAGCTTGACCTTTTCCTCTCTGGTGAGCAGGCATGTCTCCACGATCACCTTCAGCACACGTCCGCTGCAGGCCTCCTTCACTGCCTGAATCTCCCTCAAAATATCATTCCATAGGTGATCCTTCACCCATCCGATATTGATGACCATGTCGATTTCCTGGGCGCCATTGGCTACGGCATCCGCCGCTTCTAACGCTTTCACCGCAGTGGTAGAATAGCCATTGGGAAAGCCGATCACCGTACACACCGGGAGCTTGTCCCCCAAACAGTCCGCAGCCCGCTTTACAAAGCTGGGCGGGATGCATACGCTGGCGCAACCGAAGGCCGCACCGTCCTCACAGATCTGCCGGATTTCCTCCCAAGTTGCCTCCGGCCGGAGCAAGGTGTGGTCCACGGCCGCCAAAATCTTCTGTATATCCATTTATACTCACCTCTCTGGTCTTTCCTCCATCATACCTGTTCGGCCGCTCTTGCGCAAGAAAAAATTTCTCTATCCCTCTTTCGACACGAATCCTTATAAAAGCGGTGTGACCTTAATAAAAAGGGTCACACCGCTTTTAATACAACTATAGGTTGTATTTTTCCAATTTTCCATCTGTTGATTTCAACTTATATTTTTGTTAAAATACAACCATCAGATGAAATGTGGTGATTATATGAATTGCTATTTGAGTGAACGCATCGCCGTCCTGCGCAGAGAGCGAGGTCTTACCCAGGAGCAGCTGGGTCAGCTGGTGGGCGTGTCCGCCCAAGCGGTGAGCAAGTGGGAAAAAGGCGGCGCACCCGACGTGGAACTGCTGCCCACCCTAGCTGACCGGCTAGGGGTGACCATCGACACCCTGTTTGGCCGGGGAGATGAGGACGCCCCCTTGGACATGGCCCAGCAAATGAGCCGCTGGCTTCAGACCATTCCTAAGGAAGAACGACTGATGCGGCTGTTTCGCATGTTAGCCAACAGCCACCTTTCCATTTACTTTGATCCCCAAAATCTCAATCCCGCCAGTGAACTGAAAATGATGTCCGAAAACTGTTATGCCGCGGACTTACTGCCCGATCAGCGCAGCACTTGGTTCCGCTCCATGATGTCATCTGACGAGGGAATGCTTCTGGGGGTGCTGGCGGAAAATCTCCCTATCTACCTGCTGATGCCTGAACCACCGGAGGGATATGAGGTCCACTTCGCCTCCAATGAGGACTACCGTAAACTGTTCTCCGCCCTAAGTCTGGAGGGCAGCCTGGAGCTTCTGCGGTATCTCTATGCCCAAAAGCCCAATTACTACACGATTCCTGCCATGGCTAAGCGCACTGGCCTACCTCAGGACGTGGTAGAGACCGCTGCCTGTGCCATGACAGAGTGCAACCTACTACGCCACAAGTCTCTGGAACTGGAGGAGGACACCATGGACGTCTATATGATCCACGATAACTATGTGTTGGTCCCTTTCCTCTATTTCGCCAGGTGGTTTATGGAGAAGGATGACGCCTGGTACTACGGCTGGGACATCCGGGAGCGTCCCATCTTGGAACTCACCGAGGAACAAAAACAGCGAAAGAAGGAAAAACAGCATGAAACGCAACTCTGATATCCGGGAATATACCCAGACCTTTTACCAGCATAACCGGGCGAATTTTGCCCTAGCGCTCTTTCTAATTATCCTGAGCACGGGAGGAATGCTGTACTTCTCCTGGGTGCTGGGAGAGGTGACCAATATCATGGCCACAGGCGACCTATCTCGTCTGTGGCATACCCTGGGTATCACCGCCGCCGCCCTGGCTGTCACAGTGGTAGTGGAGCTGCTGATGTACTATTATAAGACAAAATTTGTCCACAAGGCCCTGCGGCAATATAAGAATCTGGCCTTTTCCCGGCTGTCAGAAAAAAGCATCAGTGCCTTTTCCCGGGAAAATACCAGCCGATACCTATCCGCCCTTACCAATGATGCCAATTCCATCGAAGAGAACTACCTCAACCGCTCCATCCTTCTGCTCTACCACTGCGCCCTGTTTGTCGGTGGCCTGGCAATGATGGTAGCCTTGAGCTGGCAGCTAGCCCTGGCCACCATCGTGCTCAGCCTGATTCCTATGGTTTGCTCCCTGTCCATGGGAAAAAAGCTGGCCCAGTGGGAAAAGGCTATGAGCGACCAAAATGAGATTTTTGTGGCCCAGGTCAAAGACTTCCTTACCGGCTTTTCTGTCATCAAAAGCTTTAAGGCGGAGCGGGAGGTCAATCGTCTGTTTCAAGCCTCCAATGCTGAGACGGAGCAGGTGAAGGAGCACCGCCGCCGGTGGGATGCCATGCTCTCCGCCGCTACCCAGATGTGCGGTACCCTACTCCAGATCGGTATTTTCTTCTACGGCGCCTGGTTGGCCATCCGCGGGGATATCCAGATGGGTACGGTGCTCATCGTCCTGAATCTGTGCAACTGTTTTACTCAACCTATCCAAATTGTCCCTCAGTATTGGGCCAGCCGGAAGGCTGCGCTTGCTCTCATTCAAAAGCTGGCCCGGATCACCCGGGAGAACGCGGGCCATGCTGGAACGCCCATTCCCCCTGTTCTGGCGCAGGCTATCACGCTGGACCATGTGGGCTTTGGTTATGAGCCAGATAAGCCGGTACTTCGGGACCTCTCTTTCCGGTTTGAGGCGGGCAAGCGCTATGCTATTGTGGGTTCCTCTGGGTCTGGAAAATCCACCCTCCTGAGCCTGCTTATGGGTTCTTATCAGGACTACACTGGTTCTATTTCCATTGACGGGCAGGAACTGCGGGAAGTAGACACTGACAGCCTTTATGATCTGATGAGCCTTATCGGACAAAACGTATTCCTCTTTGATGACACCATCCGCCGCAACATCACTATGTTCCGGGATTTCCCAGCGAGCCAGGTGGAGCAGTCAATCAAGCGTTCTGGACTTTCAGCTCTTGTAGCAGAGCGCGGTAATGACTACCGCTGCGGAGAGAATGGCGTGAGCTTGTCCGGTGGAGAGCGCCAACGGGTATCCATTGCCCGCGCCCTGCTGCGGGGCACGCCCGTATTGATGCTGGACGAGGCCACCGCCTCGCTGGACAACCAAACCGCCTATGACATCACCGATGCTATCCTTCACCTGGACGGACTAACCCGCATTGTGGTCACCCACCGGCTGGACGAAGCGCTTATGGGTCAATATGACCAAATCATCGTCATGAAGGATGGTCAGATCCGGGAGACGGGTACCTTCCAGGACCTGATGAACGCGAAAGAGTTCTTTTATTCCCTGTATACCCTGGCCTCATGAAGCACGCTCCGCAGACGTCAAATGGCAAAACACAAGCCCGCCGGACCTCAAGTCCGGCGGGCTGTTTGTTTTGATTCAGGCGTTCCAAAAACCGATTATTCCTCGACAGGAGCCTCATCCACATCCTCCGCCTCAGGAGCCGCAGCATCCTCTAGGACGGCACGGATGGACAGGGAGACCTTCTTGTTGTCGTTATCGATGGCAATGATCTTGGCATCCACAATGTCACCCTCGCTCACCACGTCGGCGGGCTTCTCCACCCGGTGGTCTGCCAACTGAGAAATGTGGATCAGGCCGTCCACACCGGGGACGATCTCGGCAAAGGCACCGAAGGTCATCAGCTTCACAATGCGCACGGGAGCCACGTCGCCCACAGAATACTTGGCGGTAAACACGGCCCAGGGCTCCTGGGTGCGGTCCTTCATGCCCAGAGAGATTTTCTTCTTCTCGGGGTCAAAAGAGATGACGTAGACGTCCACGGTGTCCCCCACCTTCACCACCTCAGAGGGGTGCTTGATGCGGGACCAGGACAGCTCGGAGATATGGACCATACCGTCCACCCCGCCGATGTCCACAAAAGCGCCATAAGAGGTCAGGCTCTTGACAGTGCCGGTGTAGTGCTTGCCCTCTTCGATGTTGTTCCACACCTCAGCGGCGGCAGCGGCACGGGCCTCGGCGGCCACAGCGCGGATAGAACCAACCACGCGGCGGCGAGAGCGGTTGACCTCCGTGATGCGCAGCTGCACCTTGGTCTTGACCATGTCAGACAGGTCGGCTCCACGGGGCTTGCCGGACTGGGAAGCAGGAATGAACACCCGGATCCCCTTGACATTGGCCACCAGACCGCCCTTGTTCTGCTCGGTAATAACGCCCTCAAGCACCTCTTTGCTCTCCACAGCGCTCTCAACCGTCTCCCAGTTCTTCTGGACATCCAGACGTTTCTTAGACAGGCGAACCATGCAATCCCGGTCGCTGACCTGAAGCACATAAGCCTCGATCTCCTCGCCCACCTTGGCGATATCCTCCACCTTGACATCAGGATCGTCGCTCAACTCAGACAGCGGGATGTAGCCGGGATACTTGATGCCCAGCTCCACCTGGACCTCGGTGGGCGTGACGGCAACGACAGTACCAGTGACCTTCTCCCCGCTATTTAAAGTTTTGAACGATTCCTCCAGCATCTCAGCAAAGGACTGTTCAATCTCCATGATTTCTTCGCTCATTTTGTTGTAGACCTCCTTTATGATCCACCCCGGCGTCGATGCGCCGGCGGTGATTCCAAGGGACGATAGACGAGCGAATTCCTCCCGGGAAAGCTCGCTGCTGCGCTCCACCTGTCGGACAAAGTCACAGCAGCTCTCACATAGCTGGGTCAGCCGTCTCGTATTGGAGCTTTTGGGGTCTCCAATGACGATCATTCCATCGCACTCTTCCGACAAGGCAAGCGCCTCAGACTGTCTCTTGGACGTAGCACCACATATTGTATCAAAAAAATCTGCGTTTGTACACACTTTTTTTGCGTTTTCCATGCATTTTTCCCAGATGGTACGAATTGCCGTGGTTTGGGACACAAAAGTTAAGGGCATATGATACAATTCTGGATTTTTCTGCAGCTTTTTCTCCAATTCCTCCCAATTTCGGGCTACCACCCCATGGCGGGTCCACCCCGCAATCCCCACAATCTCCGGATGCTCCGGATCGCCGATGATAACCGGAGTTCTCCCCTGCTCTTCCGCCTTGGCCACAATCTGGTGGATGCGCGCCACGTTTGGACAGGTGGCATCCAAAATTTGGCACCTCTTTTCCCGGAGCACAGCATAGGTCCGCTCCGGCTCTCCATGGGCGCGAATGAGTACTGCTGCGCCGTCCGGCACCTCCTCCGGCGTAAACACCGTACGGGCCCCCAGGGCCTCCAGCCTGGCAACCACATGGTCGTTGTGTGTGATGTGGCCCAGCATATACACCGGACCCTCCTTGGCGCGGGCCTCCGCCAGCTCCACCGCCCGGCGTACACCGTAGCAAAACCCGGCGGATTTGGCCAGGATCACCTTCATGGCGTCTCCTCCCCCAAGGCCCGGATCTTGACCATCAACTCATCGGCGATGCGCTGGTAGTCCTCCGGTGTGGCTCTGCGTCCTGCAAATTCAGGATAGTAGGGCTGGCCAAAGATTACGGTCGTCCTGCGGAACCACCGCTTCCTGGGCGAGATGTACACCGGTACAATGGAGCAGCCGGACCGTGTGGCAAACATAGCCGCCCCAGTGTGGGCCTCGGAGCTTTCCCCCTCCCGCACCCGGGTCCCCTCGGGAAAAAGCAGCAGCTTTTCCCCATTCTTCAGAGCCTTGAGACATGCCTTTACTGCACCTACGTCGGCCTTGCCCCGCTTGACGCCAATGATGCCCGCATGGCGGAGGATAAAGCCCAGCACTGGCACGTGCATCACCTCATCCTTGGCCATCACTCGGATCTGCGGACGGTGCCCCACGGCGCAGACCACATAGACTGGATCGCCCAGGGTGGTGTGGTTACCGCACAGCAGTGCGCCACCTTCTGGCAGGTTCTCCCGCCCGACTGCCTTCCATGGGTGAAAGATCCACATAAAAAACCATAAAATGGGATAGAGTACCGCGTACAACTTATTCATGTCCGCTCCTCCATCCGCTGAAACTTCTCTCGAACCACCTCCAGCAGCTGCCGGTAGCTCTCCTCCAGGCTGTTGCCCGTAGTGTCCACGGCCACCGCGTCCTCTGCCTGCCGGAGCGGCGCGGTCTGACGGTGGATATCCCGTTCATCCCGCTCCATCACCTCCCGGAGAATCTGCGCCTGGTCCACCTGCTGCCCTCGCTCCACCAGCTCCTCATACCGCCGCCGGGCGCGGTCCTGGGCCGTGGCGGTGAGAAAGATCTTCAGGTCCGCCTGGGGCAGCACCACAGTACCGATGTCCCGGCCGTCCATAATGACGTCATTTTCCCGGGCCAGCCTTCGCTGCATATCCAGCAGATAGTCCCGCACCGCCGGGATAGCGGATACCAAGGATGCGTACCGCGAGATCTCGTTCCGGCGGATTGCCTCCGTCACATCTTCCCCGTTGAGATACATATGCTGGAGGCCGTCCTCCCCGTAGCCCATCTCGATCTTCATCTGGGGCAAAATGGACTCCACCGCCCTGGCATCCTCCAAGCAGACGTTCATGCGGCTGGCGCCCAGCCCCACTGTCCGGTAGATAGCCCCCGTGTCCACATAGAGAAAGCCCAGCTCCCTAGCCAGCAACTTGGCCAGGGTGGACTTTCCCGCCCCAGAGGGGCCGTCGATCGCAATGCTTTTATGGTTCATTCGTTCGCTTCCTTTCCGCCTACCGCGGCCAAACCAGCCGCATACCCCGTGGACCAAGCGATCTGAAGGTTAAAACCGCCGGTATAGCCGTCCACATCCAGCAACTCCCCGGCAAAATAAAGCCCTTGGACCAGCTTGGACTGCATCGTTTTGGGGTCTACCTGACTCACTTTTACCCCGCCGGCGGTGACAATGGCCTCTTCCACCGGCCGAGGGCCGGAAATGTCCACAGTAAAATCCTTGAGCGCATCCAACAGCCTGCGCCGCTGTTCCCGGCGGATGTCCCGAACCTTGGTCTGCCCGTCAATCCCCGTCCGCTCCGCCATGACCGGAATCATGGACCGGGGTACCAAAGCCCCCAGCGCATTGGAGACATCCTGATTGGCCCTTTCCCCAAAATCCCGGAGCAGACGCGCATCCAGCTTTTCTTCATCCAGGGCGGGCTTCAGGTCAATATGGGCCGCGTAGCGGTCCCGGGCAAAGTCCATATGGGCAGACGCGGACAGCACCAACGGCCCGGACAGGCCGAAGTGGGTGAACAGCAGTTCTCCCTGCTCCTGATATACTGTTTTTCCCCTTTGGTTTTTCATCCTCAGGACCACGTTGCGCAGAGACAAGCCCTGGAGCTGGCTGCAGGCCCGATCCTCTGACTCCAGTGGCACCAGCGATCCCCGAATCGGTGTGATAGTATGTCCCAACGCCTCTGCTATGCGGTAACCATCTCCTGTGGAACCCGTGCGAGGATAGGACGCTCCTCCTGTGGCAAGGAGAACTGCTTCACAGTTTACAAGCCCCGCTTTCTCCAATTTCACACCCGATACCCGGCCCCCGCTGACCGCCACCTCGGTTACACGGTCCTGCCGAAGCTCTACCCGGCACCGGCGCAGTTCCTTCCAAAGGGCGTCGATCACATCCGCCGCCCGGTCTGACTGGGGAAATACACGGTTCCCCCGCTCTACCTTCAAGGGAACTCCGAGTTTCTCGAAAAAAGCTATGGTATCCTGGGGGGAAAAGCGGCTGAACGCACTGTATAAAAACTTGCCATTTCGTGGGACGCTGGCCAGCAGCCGGTCCACTCTACAGTCGTTGGTTACATTACAGCGTCCTTTCCCGGTAATGTAAAGCTTGCGTCCCACCTTTTCATTGGGTTCTATCAGCACCACTTTGGCGCCCTGCCGGGCGGCAGTGACGGCGGCCATCATACCCGCTGCACCCGCGCCTGCCACAACGATTTGCACTTGTCCTGTCATAACACGCTCCACAAATCAATTCGGATCTCCGCCCAGGGGAAGATCCGAACCGAAATTCTTTTTCTTTTAACGGCCGACTACTCCTGGTTCAGCCTTGCATAGAGTCCGTATTGCTGTCATACTCCACTTTCTCATAGACCTTGTATTCATCCCAGATCTGTTCCAGACGCTGGAACGTTTCCGTGACCTCCGCAGCCTTCTTCCGTCCCACCGCCACGATCAGGGCATTGATGATGGACAGCGGCGCCACCAGGGAATCCACAAAAGACGCCATATCGCTCTTGGCCAGCAGCCGGTATTTGGCGGTGTCGTACAGGGGCGACATCTCGCTGTCGGTGATAGCCACCACGGTAGCCCCTTGATCCCGGGCAAATTCCATGGCCCGGACCGTCCGGGTGGAATACCGGGGAAAGCTGATGCCAATTACCAGATCTCCCTCGCCGACTCGGAGCATCTGCTCAAACATCTCGCTGGCCAAAGTGGTCTGCACCTGGCTGACATTATCAAAAATCAGGTTGAAATAAAATGCGATAAAATCAGACAGGGCCGCCGAGGAACGCACACCGAGAATATAAATCCGGCGGGCGCCCACAATGGCGTCCACCACGGCGGAAAACTCTTGGCGGCTCATCTCCTCCAAGGACATACGAATCTTCTCAATGTCTGACTGTACCACCTTGGTCAGCACATCCTGATCCCCCAGGCGGTCATTGGACACCTCAATGCGCTGGACCGTGGTCAGCTTGCTCCGAATCATCTCCTGGAGCGCCTTTTGCATGGCTGGGTAGCCGTCGTAGCCAAGCTCCGCGGCAAAGCGAACCACGGTAGATTCACTGACGCTGACAGTTTTCCCCAGTCTGGAAGCCGTCATAAAAGCGGCTTTATCATAATTCTCCAAAATAAAACGACCGATAAGCTTCTGCCCTTTGGAAAAGGTGCCCATGCTGTTGCGGATCACTGTCAAAATATCTCTGCTCATAAAACTTCACGCTCCACACCCCGCCCTTGGGCAGTTGCTCAGTAGGCCGGCGCTCTGCCGGTCCAACAGATAATATGATATCCTTTCCTGAGCAAAATTGCAAGCGTTTTTGCAGGATTTTATTCACAAATCCTGCAAAATTTCTGATTTTAGCCAGTAGATTTCCTGATTTGTGAGCGTTCTCCACCTTCCAACCTGCAAATCGCCCAGACGGAGAGCACCTTCCCGCACCCGCTTGAGCCTGAGCACACTGAGACCGACGGCGGCGCACATCCGCCGCACCTGGCGGTTTTTTCCCTGATGGATCACAACGGTCAGCCAGTCTGGAGCCATTTGTTCCACCCAGTCTGCCGTCATGTTCTCCCCATCCACCACCATGGGCTTGCGTAACAGGGGCAGAGCCTGCTCCAAATCGCCGGACACCCGGACCTGGTACTCCTTTTCCACCCGATGAGATGGATGTGTCATGGTATGGGTCAGAATCCCATCGTTGGTGAACAGCAGCAGTCCTTCGGAATCCATATCCAGTCGGCCCACTGGCCACACCCGGGCCGGGCAGTCCGCCACTAACTGGGCCGCTGTGGGCCTCCCCCGCTCATCAGACAGCGTGGTGATATAACCCCTCGGCTTATGAAGCATGAGATATGTATGGCCGGAAGGGGTGGACAGCACTGCTCCATCCACCTCAATCCGATCCCGTTCCGGATCCGCCTTATCTCCAATTCCTGCCGCAAGACCGTTTACCTTGACACGGCCTGCCCGCAAATACGCCTCCGCCTTTCGCCGGGAGCAAACACCGGCGGCAGACAAAATTTTTTGCAGCCTTTCCTCCATGCCGCTCCCCCTTCCATCTGATCAAATCAGTCCCACGCCTTGACCACTGACTGTCACGGTTTTCCCGAAAATAGCTGACAGAATGCGCTGAAGCAACGTACTTTCCGGGAAGATATCCCGGTTTACTGACTGGACATAACACAGCTCCACTGTACCGATCTCCTGGTCCCCCACCAGATAAACCAGCCGGCCAGCCGCCTGTCCCGCCTGAACTGGAGCCTCTACCAAATCATCCTGCTCCACTCGGACCTGGGCGCTCTCCCCTTCCGCCAGAGGATAGGAGAAATCCTCTGCGGCCGCTACCTCTACAAACCGTACCAAACTGCCCTGCACCGGGACGCAGCCCACCACTTCTCCCTTCTGGCACAGCTGCTTAGCTGGGTAACCAGTAAACCCGTAGTCCAGCAGTTCCATGTGATCCTGCCAATCATCTGGGTCATTCAATGTGACGGCAACCAAAGTTTGTCCCTCTCTGGTGGCGGCAGACACCAAAGTACGCCCCGCCCGTTGGGTATAGCCCGTTTTCATGCCCACACAGCCATCGTACAGCGCCAGTAAGCGGTTGTGGTTGGTGAAGGTCCGGGTCCCGATAGTGGCAGTCCGGCTGGCACAGATAGCGGACACCGTCTCATCATCCAGGCAAGCCGCCGCCAGTTTAGCCAAATCCCGCGCGGTGGAATAATGCCCATCGGCGTTAAGGCCGCTGGCATTGGTAAAGTGAGAGCTGGACATCCCAAGCTCCCTGGCTTTCTGATTCATCCACTGCGCGAACTTTTCCTCGCTGCCAGCGCTGGCACAGGCCACCGCCGCCGCCGCGTCGTTGCCCGACTCCAACAGCAGCCCGTAGAGCAGCGCCTCCATGGAGATCTGCTCCCCTGCCTGGAGGTAGATAGATGACCCCTCCACTCCGGAGAGCCATTCCGCCTTGATCTCTACCACCCTGTCCAGATCCGGTCCGCGCTCCACCGCCACTAAAGCGGTAAGCAGCTTAGTGACACTGGCGATCAGACGGGGCTCATCTGCGTTTTGCTCGTAGAGCACCCGTCCGCTATCCGCGTCCATCAAAATAGCCGATGAGGCGGAGGTAGACACCGCCCCCACAGGCAGACAGACAGCCGACAAAAATGCCGCCGTCCACAGCCATAAACAGATTCTACGCAAAAAGGGTCAACTCCCATCCGACATTCAGATGGGAGTAGTGTTCCCTCAAAATTCGTTCTTATCCTGGTTCTTTTTGTCCAGGTAATCCGTGACCTTGTCAAACATTTCCGGCACCAGCTCCACCACCCGGCTGGCTGTATCCGCAGCGGGCGGCCCCATGGGGATCAGCTTAACCTGCCCCTCCTTCACCACTAGAAAAGCCACCGGCACTACACTGACGCCGGCTCCGGCACCGCCGCCGAAATTCTTGTCCGCCTGCTGCGCCTTACCGCCGAAGTCGGACCCGCCGGAGGCAAATCCGAAGGACAGCCGGGACACTGGAATCAAGGTCACGCCATCCTGTGTTGTGATGGGCTGTCCCACCACAGTATTGGCATCCACCATTTCCCGGATCTTAGCCATGGTGGTCTGCATTAGGTCATTGATAGGATGATTGTTTTCGTTCATGCTGACGCCTCCTGTTTTATCTCGGCGGCCTTCTGGCCCCGGCTCCAAATCATCAACAGCTTTCCGCCAAACCGCAGACCAAAAGCCAGCAGCTGGCCCACGGTCATCGACAGCGCAGCTTTAAGGAAATACAAGGGCTTCTCCCCCTGAAAATCCACCGCCACACCTAGGTCGTGGTGCTTTACACGGAAATTATGGTCGATCAGCGCCCAAATCATTCCCAGCACCCCGTTTGCCCGGCCAAATCCCAAGGCCGCCTGGGCCGGGTCTGAATCCGCCCAAGTGATGTGTAAGGTCAATTCATCCACGCAGATCTTCCGACGCAGGGCCCCGGCAGCCTGGGCGGCCATCTCCAACATCTGTCCCACCGGCGGAATGGAATGGCGCTGCTTTTGCTTCTTCACCTCTGGCCTGTCCTGTTTTCCCCGTTTTTTCTTTTTCTCCTGAACCGGCTCAGCAGGCGTTTCTACCTCCTTCTGAGGATAGAGCGTGATAGGAAATGGGCCGATCCGCAATCGCACCGCCGTCGCGCCCTGGTTATATTCCACTTGGATCCCCAGACGGATACGGCCCAACAGCCACAGTACAACCAGTACCCCCAGGGCGATGAGCCAGCCGGTCATGCTCCAGCCTCCCCTTCCGGCACCTCGCCGGAGACCTCCACAGCTTTCTCCGCTTTTGCCTGGGCCTCATCCTGTGCCCGGAGCTTTTCGATGGCCTGCTCCAACTCCATGGTCATCTGCGCCCCCTCCTGAGTCGCGCTGGGCAGTTCGGGCAGTTCCTCCAATGATGTCAGGCCAAAAGAACGCAGGAAGGTCTCTGTGGTCCGGTATTGGATGGGTCGGCCGGGTACCGCCAGCCGTCCTGCCTCCTGGATCAAATCCCGCTCCAGCAGCAGCCCCACGGTGTAGGCACTGTCCACTCCCCGGATCTGCTCGATGTAGGTCCGGGTCACCGGCTGGAAATAAGCCACGATAGCCAGAACCTCCAGCGCGGTCTGGGACAGCCGAGCAGGCTTGCGGCTTTCTAACGTTTTACGAATGGCCGAAGCGTGCTCCGGCGCGGAGCACATCTGCCAGCTGTCCTCCAGCCGAATGAGCCGGATCCCCCGGCGCTCATAGCTGTAATCGTCCGCCAGGCGTTGGCAGACGGCATCTACTGTCTCCCGGTCCTGCTCCAAAGCCGTACAAATACGCTCGGCGGGTACCGGGTCCCCAGCGGCAAAGAGAATGGCCTCGATGGCCGACTCCAGTTCTTTCAGCTCCATAGGCCACCTCCTCAATAGGTATCCGCAGTCATTTCAAAGTCCTCATCCAGCTTTTCTCCAGTGCAGGTGACGGTACAATCCTCCGCCGTCCCCGCCAGCCGGACCCGGCTGGCCTTGCACAGCTCTAGGATGGCCAGGAAAGTGGCCACCACCTCCGAGCGGCTGCGGCTGGTACGGAACAGGGCCCGGAACCGGGTGACGCCAAATTGGATCAGCCGGTCCAGGATATCCCTAGCCTTGTCCGACACCGGGTATGGCTCCCGCCCTACGATGCCCTCAAAAGCGCTGGCGGCCGGAGGCAGCTTCTCCTCTGCCCGGTCCAGCACCGAGCCAAGAGCTGCCAACAGGTCCCCCTTGTCATGGACAAAGCGATAGGTCTTGTCCGTCTTGACCGGCTCTGGTAGCTTGGTGAGATAGTCTCTGCCATACTCGTACCGCCGTCCCAGAGGCTCCACCGCCGCCTTGACGCGCAGATAGCTGTCCTGGTACTTGCGCTCCTCTAGGGCCGCCATGAGCTGCTCCATCTCGCTCATGGCCTCCTCGTCGTCAATGGATAAGAGCATCCGGGTCTTGATATACACCAGGTGGGCGGCCATGGTGACAAATTCGCTGGCCACCTCCAGATTAAGCTGCTCCCGCCGGGCCATCCAGTCCAGATACTGGTCCAGCAGAAGGGTAATCTGGATGTCCCGAATCTCGATCTTGTTTTTGCTTAGAAGATGGAGGATCAGGTCCAGCGGCCCGTCGAAATCCTCCATGTCCTCCGACTTCGCCCGGATGACCTTCTCCAGATGATAGATGGGTGTCTCTATGGCCCGCTCCCCCTCTCCTATGGCCAGGATACCCGCTTAAAGCGCAGGGCAAACCCCGCCGCAATCAATGGGCAGAACTGATTATAGCAAGATTTTCCCCGAAATACAAGTGGGCCCGATGGGTTTCCATCGGGCCCATGTGTTCAGTTCAGCTTTTCCAGGGCGGCCCTGGCGGCCAGCTGCTCGGCCTCCTTCTTGGTCCGGCCTCTGCCCTGTCCGGCGCTCTGCCCGCCCACCGTCACCTCCATGACGAATACCCGGGCGTGGTCGGGTCCCAGCTCGTCCACCAGCCGGTAGGCGATTGGCTGCCCCGGGGTGCGCTGCACCCACTCCTGGAGGGCGGTCTTATAATCCCGGTCCACCGCCTTCTCCCGCTCCTTGTCGAGAATAAACCGCTGGATGATGGTCCGTACTGGAGACAACCCTCCGTCCAGATAAACCGCTGCCAGAGTTGCCTCAGTGGCGTCGGCTAGAATAGATGGACGTGACCGGCCTCCTCCTGCGTCCTCCCCTTTGCCCAAGCGCAGATAGCTTCCCAACCCCAAGGCGAGGGCAACCTCGTGGAGGCTTTCCTCACACACTAGGGCCGCCCGGGTGCGGGTCAGCTCTCCCTCCGGCATATTGGGATGGGTCCGGAACAGATAGTCCGCCACCACCATACCCAGTACCGAGTCGCCTAAAAATTCCAACCGCTCGTTGCTGGTCAGTCCCGTCCCCCGGTGCTCATTGGCATAGGAGCTGTGAGTCATGGCGTGGAGCAGCAGCTCCCGGTTCCGAAAGGTGTATCCCAATTTTTCCTCCAGCTTTTTCATGATCCCCTCCAAAGAGAAAACCCCGTTGGAACGGGGCTTTCTCTCTTTCCGTCTTGTTTCAGATATCCAGATGGTCCTGCATGTACTTATAGAGGTCGCCCACCGTGGCAATGGAGGCAATATCCTCCTCCTCCATCTCACCCAGGCCAAACTCCTCCTCCAGCGCCATGGACAGCTCCACCAGATCTACAGAATCAGCCCCCAGGTCGTCCACAAACGAGGTATCAGCATCCACAGAACCAGGCTCCAGCCCGAACTGGTCCACAATGATCGCACAGAGTTTTTCAAACATACTTTTATGCAGCTCCTTTGGCTTGACTTAATGACAACAACATAATAGGGAGTTATCCGCCCGGTGTCAATATGTTTTTGGAAATTTTTATCTTTCCTCTGATTTATCCTGTCCCCGCTTCACTGGAAGGCGCATATATTCGATATTTTCCACAATATCCTCGATAATACCCGCCTTTTTGAACTCCACCGCCTGGCGGATGGCGTTCTTGATAGCATAGGCGTCGGATGATCCATGGGCCTTGATCACCGGCTTGGAGATGCCGATGAGGGCGGTGCCTCCCACCTCGTCGGAACTCATGAGCTTCTTGAACTGCCCCAGCTCGTTTTTCACCAGCAGAGCGGCCAGCTTGGTCTTGACGCTCTTGAGGAACATCTTTTTGACCTCCCGGCCAAGGAACAGGCCGGCTCCCTCCATGGTCTTGAGGAAGATGTTGCCGGAATAGCCGTCAGACACGATGACGTCCACCGCGCCCTCCACGGCCTCCCGGGCCTCCACATTGCCCACAAAGTTGATCCGCCCTTCCTCCTTGGCCTTCTGCAGCAGGGCATAAGTCTCCCGCTGGAGGTCAGTGCCCTTGGACGGCTCCGCACCGATGTTCAGCAGGCCAACCTTAGGTTCAGGCCGGCTGAGGGCCCGCTCGGCATAATAGCTGCCCATAAAAGCGAATTGGAGCAGATACTCCGGGGTACATTCGGCGGTGGCTCCGCAGTCAATGAGCACCGCTCCCCCACCCCCGGTGGGCACCACAGGCGCCATGGCAGCCCGGCGGATGCCCCGCACCCGCTTGACCAGCAGCGTGGCCCCGGACAACAGCGCCCCGGTGGACCCGGCAGACACGAAGGCGTCCCCGGAGCCGTCTTTGAGCAGGTTGAGCCCTACGGTCAGGGACGAGTCCTTTTTGTCCTTAAAGGCGGTGGCTGGGTTGTCGCACATGTCCACCACCTGCTCGGCGTGGGCGATCTCCACCCCCGCAGGCAGGTCGGCAATGCCGTCCTGATTGAGCACGTTCAGAATGTCCTCGCCCCGGCCCACCAGAATGATGTCCACACCATATTCTTTCGCCGCCTGGAGCGCGCCCCGCACAGTTGAGTGGGGCGCGTTATCTCCCCCCATTGCATCCACAATGATCCGCATAATTTATGGGTCCTCCTTCTCTGTCTGCTGTACTGTCTCTCTCTTTCCGCAATCCTCACACGGTCCGACGCAGGGAACCGCCCATCTTTTTCTTACGTCAGATCCAGCTTGTCCAGAATCTCCAGCGAACGCTGGGACAGCTGGGCGTTTTTATTTCGCTTGGCCCCACGGGATGCCCACATCCCGCGGGGACCCCGATCTCATCACGCTCGGGGCGAGTGAATCGCCCCGTCGCGCACTTCTCCGCTACGCTGCGAATTGGCGCGCCTTACGGCGTGGTTCGCTTCGCTCCCAGGGCAAGCAGCCTCGATCTCATTCCAGGTCCAGCTTGTCCAGAATCTCCAGCGAACGCTGGGACAGCTGGGCGTTTTTATTTCGCTTGCCCTTGACCTTATAGCCCAGGGGCGGCATGATGCCGAAGTTGATGTTCATGGGTTGGAACTCCACCACGCTCTGGTTGCTCACATAGAGAGCCAGGGCGCCGATGGCCGTCTCCTGGGGAAAGTCCACCGCAGGCTGACCCAGAAGCCGCCTGGCCAGCTCCACCCCGGCCAGGAAGCCGGAGGCGGTGGACTCCACATAGCCCTCCACTCCGGTGATCTGCCCGGCAAAGGAGATGCGCTCCTGTCCCCGCACCCGGTAATAGCGGTCCAGCAGGCGGGGGGAGTCCAAGTAGGTGTTTCGGTGCATCACCCCATAGCGCACGTACTCGGCGTTTTTCAGAGCTGGGATCATAGAGAACACCCGTTTTTGCTCCCCCCACTTCAAATGGGTCTGGAAGCCCACGATGTTGTAAAGCGTGCCGTCGGCATTGTCCCGGCGCAGCTGCACCACGGCATATGGCTCTTTCCCCGTCTTTGGGTCGGGCAGGCCCCGGGGCTTGAGGGGGCCGAAGCACAATGTCTGCTCCCCCCGGCGAGCCATTACTTCCACGGGCATGCAGCCCTCGAACACGTTTTTGTCTTCAAAGCCATGGACCTCCGCCTCCTGGGCGGCGCACAGCTCCTTCCAGAAAGCCAAGTACTCCTCCTTGGTCATGGGGCAGTTGATATAGTCGTCGCTGCCCCGACCGTAGCGGGAGCCGAACCAGGCCTGGTCCATGTCCACGCTGTCAAAGGTGACAATCGGGGACGCGGCATCAAAAAAGTTGAGGTAATGACTGGCCGGGAACAGCCCGGCGATGGTCTGGGACAGGGTGTCCGAGGTCAGCGGGCCGGATGCCACGATGACCTCCCCCTCAGGGAGAGCCGTCACTTCTCCCTCCACCACGGTGATGTTGGGACAGCCGCGGACGGCCTCCGTTACCGCCTGGGAAAAGCCGACCCGGTCCACCGCCAGGGCGCCGCC
>URQA01000004.1 GCA_900549885.1 uncultured Eubacteriales bacterium
TCCACCGACAGCTCCGCGCCGTTGTCCCGGGCGGCCTCCACCAGGGCGTGCATGCCGTGGATGCAGTCATCGGAGTTGACGTTCATCTCACACAGCCAGGCGGAGTTGTCATCGTGAGTCACCGGGGTGTCCCCCACGGTGATATAGGCCACGCCGGTGCTGGCCTGCCATTTCATGAAGTCCAGCATCTCCTGGCCCACCTGCCCGTCCGGGGTGCACTTGAGCACCACGGTGGGGGCGTATTGCAGACGGTTCTTCAGCGTCAGGCCGCGCACGGTCAGCGGCTGGAACACATGGGGATAACGATTTTCTTTCATAGTCTGGAATCTTCCTCCCTGTCGATGTGGTCAGCCGCCGATGGTGGCCCCGCCGTCGGCGATGAGGGCCGCGCCGGTGATGAACGCCGCCGCGTCGGTGGCCAGATAGAGCATCAGCGACGCGATCTCCACCGGCTCCGCCATGCGGCCCACGGGGATCTTTTTGAGGAACTGGGCCTCCAGCTCCGGGTCGGCGGAGATCTCCTTGTTGATCCCAGTGCGGGTCAGGCCGGGGCACACCGCGTTGACGGTGATGCCGTAGGGGGCCCACTCATGGGCCATGGTCTTGACCAGGGTGCACAGCCCGCCCTTGGCCGCCCCGTAGGGGCCGTGGAAGCCGCCGCCCTCATAGGCGGCGATGGAGGCGGTAAAGATCATCCGTCCGCCCTGACCCTGGGCGATCATCCGTGTGGCAGCCTGCTTAGCGCATAGGAAAGCGCCTTTGAGGTCCACGGCAATCACCTGATCAAAGGCCTCATCCGACTGCTCCAGGATGGGCTTCACATCGCCACCCACCCCCGCGTTGGAGATCAGGATGTCCAGTCCGCCGAATGCCTGGTCCACCTGGACGAACAGCTCCGCTACGCTCTGGGCATCCGACACATCTCCCTGGACGGCCACAGCCTGCCCGCCGAAGGACTGAATCTCGTCGAACACAGCCTTGGCCCGTTCCATCTGGATGTCACACACCGCCACTCGAGCCCCGTAGTGGGCCAGGCACAGAGCAGCTGCCCGGCCGATGCCGCTTCCAGCCCCAGTGACCAAGGCCCGGCGGCCGGATAGGTCATAAGTAGGAAATTTCATCTCCATATCGTTCACCTCAGGTCGCGTGCATCCCACCGTCCACCGACAAGGCCTGTCCGGTAGTGTGGCCAGACATATCGGAGCACAGCCATACGGCGGCTTGGGCCACGTCCTGTGCGGTGCCCAGCTTGCCCATGGGAATGACATGCTCCTTGAGGGCCTGCTCCTCTCCCGGGTCGGAGGACAAGGTGTTAGCCATCAGGTCAGTGCCCAAGGTGGGGCCGGGACACACCACGTTGACCCGGATGCCGGCCTTGGCGTTCTCGATTGCCGCCAGCTTGGTCAGGGCAATCACCCCGGCTTTGGACGGGCCGTAGGCGCCGAAGTTGGGCGCCATCTTCAGCCCGCCGATGGAGGCGTTATTGACAATAGCACCCTTCCCCTGCTTGCGCATCTGGATGATCTCATGCTTCAGGCAGAAAAACGTACCCTTCAAATTGACGTTCATCACCTTGTCCCAAATCTCTTCGGACAATTCAGTGAGCGGGCCATAGGGAATGCGCACTCCGTCGGGGCCTACCCCAGCGTTGTTGAAGGCGCAGTCGATCCGTCCCCACTTGGCCACGACCGCAGCAACCATAGCCTCCACGTCGGACTCTTTGGAGATATTGCACTGGAAGAAGGCAGCTTCGCCCCCCTGCTCCTGGATCATGCGGACGGTCTCCTCCGCACCCTTGACGTTGTGGCCGGTGACCACGGCCACCTTAGCGCCCAGACTGGCGAACTCCAGTGCCGCGGCGCGGCCCATACCTGTGGCGCCTCCAGTTATCAGGGCTACCTTCCCTTTGATATCTACTGGCATATGGAACAACTCCTTTTCATTTTACTCTGTAGTCAGTATAACACGGCATCAATTAGCTGGCAAATTCCGGCTTGATTCAATCGTATAACTGATCCGATATACTGTCCGCTCATATTCTGAACTGCTCCAGCGCTCTGTCCTCATCCCGAAAAAACTCCCGCACATGCTCCAGAAGACAGTTGGCAGCGTGGGTAAAGACGTAACTGCGGTGGTAGGCCAGGCCGATGTTGGCCTTTGGAATCTCATCCTTGATGCGCGCCATATGAATCTTATCCGCATGCTCAGAAAAGGTTCGATGAATTTTGAGCACCTGCGCGATTGGCATGAACGAAATCCCAGAATTGAGCTCCAAAAGCCGGAAAATCAGCGCAGAGCTCTCTACTTCATAGGCTACTTTGGGTTCAAACCCCTGTTGCCGACATAGACTCTGAAGTTTGGACAAATTCATCCGGGAGGAATCGCAGATGAACTTTTCTTCCCTTAGATCTTTGAGCCACAAGCCCTCTTGATGGGCCAGAGGATGGTTTCCGCTCATCAGGAGGACATATTCCTGCCGCCCCAGCTCTAAATACCGGATGTTTTCATTGTCAGGGGCGCCATTGGTGATGATGATATCAGCAGTCCGGTCCAGCAGCCGATCGGCAACACTGTCACAGGGGCAGTTAAACTGACGCAACCCCACATCTGGATACTTTTCCGTGAAATCCCGCAGCATGTCCGCCAAAAAGTCGTCTACACAGCAGCCTAGACGCAGAATATGTTGGTCACTTTCGTACATGCGCAGAATGGTCTGCCTGCCATTATTCAGTTCATGGAACGCCAGTTCCACGCTGCTCAGAAACACACGGCCGTATTCATTAAGCAGAATCTTTCCTCGGCGATGTTCAAACAGAGGAACTCCCAGCTCATCCTCCAACCTGGAAATGCTCTTGCTGAGGTTGGGCTGGGTTACAAAAAGCTTTTCCGCCGCTTTGGACACATTGCCCGTTTTCGCTACGGCTTGAAAATATTTCAGCTGTGTCAAATCCAATTTGCCCACTCCTCTGCCGCCTTTATTGATTCTGAAACTCTTGGGAAGGAATATCGCTTCGGTTATAATTTATCTTTATTGTACCTCTTTTTTTCGTGTTTTCAAATATGTGTTTTTTATAATATTATATTGTTTTAGTTATATAAAAAGCGACAGCAGGCACGGAGCTTCTCCGTGCCTGCCTTGTTCACAAAATAATGCAGATTAACCCGCCGGACCCCTCGTTTATGATTCTCTGCAGGGTCTCCCTCAGCTTTTCCCGGGCGTCATCCGGCATTCGTTTTAACTTGCTCTGCAGGTCTTCCCCCACTAATTCGTGGAAAGAGCGGCCAAAAATATTGGAGTCCCAAATGCGCTCTGTGTCTCCTTCAAATTGTTTGAGCAGATAATCCACCATCTCTTCCGACTGCTTTTCTGTGCCCATGATGGGGGAAAGCTCTGTCTGAATATCCGCCTTCATCATATGGATGGAGGGGGCGGATGCCTTGAGCCGCACCCCATACCTTCCTCCCTGCTTGACGATTTCCGGCTCTTCCAGTACCATTTCCTTTGGGTCTGGCATTACGATTCCATACCCGGTAGCTTCCACTTGCTCAAGAGCGGCCGATACCTTATCGTACCGGGATTTCATGGCGGCCAGCTGGGTCATAAGCGCCATCAAATCCCCATCGTCTGCAATCTCCATTCCGCATTGCTGGGACAGTGTGCTGTAAAATAGCGCCCTAGGCACCTCAAGAGTAGCAGTGGCTATTCCTGTCCCCATATCCATCCGGTCCAATACTGCAGAACTGACCTCTTCCCGGTCTCCCATGGCCCATACCGCCTTTTCTACATCGCGGAGCCGGTGCAGACGCCCTGTTTCCTCTCGAATTACGGAGTATAGTCCATTCTTAATGGGGTGTTCAAAGGGCAGTGCATCCACCCAAGCAGGCAGGTACAGGTCGAGTTCTTTCATAGGAAACTCATACAGCACACCTTTTATGATCTCGCTGATGGCATCCTCATCCAAGGTCAAGCAGTTGACCGCCATGCAGGTGACATCGTATTTCTCCGAGATGTCCGCCTGAAGGGTTTGAGCCGTCTCTGATTGTGGATAGGCGGAATTGAGCAGCACCATAAAGGGCTTACCAAGGGCTTTTAGCTCTTCGATGACCCGTTCTTCCGCTTCCAGATAATCTTCCCGCGGGATATCTGTGATGCTTCCGTCTGTGGTGACCACGATGCCCAAGGTGGAGTGGTCGGTGATCACCTTTTGAGTTCCAATTTCCGCAGCTTGAGTCATGGGAATCTCATGATCGAACCAGGGTGTCGTCACCATTCTGGGCACACCGCCCTCGGTTTGCCCCATAGCTCCGGGCACCATATAACCTACGCAGTCGATGAGACGGACTGAAAGCGTAGCGCCGTTGTCCATGGTGATGTCCACTGCTTCCTCTGGAACGAACTTGGGCTCTGCGGTCATGACAACCCGTCCGGAACCGCTTTGGGGCAACTCATCCCGTGCCCGGTCCCGACGGTAGACGTTTTCAATCCCGGGCAGTACCAATGTCTCCATAAAGCGCTTAATAAAGGTGGATTTACCCGTACGGACCGGCCCCACCACCCCGATGTAAATATCGCCGTTGGTCCGCTGGGTGATATCCTCGTAGATTTTGCGGTTTTCCACTGCCATTCCTCCTCGCCGCATTTTCCCTATATCCTATGGGGATAAGCTGTAGAATATGACAGGCTATGGAAAATCGAAACTTACATAGGAGGACTAAAGAAATTACATTGACACTAAGTTCTTTGAATGGAAGCCAGCTGGCCTATATTTGCGGCGCCAGCGGAGAAAGCGGATATTATTCCCCGGCGGAAGAATAGATCAGGCAAAGCAAAAACCCGCCCTGCTGAACGACAAATTCAGCAGGGCGGGTTTGCTTGTCCTTTTGAAATGATTCTCTTGAGAGGACCAGGCAGACACGAATCGTATCAATCCAGTATCAAGAGCTTTATGGACAGGCAAAAAAGCCTTTATTCATGCGGGTTTGCGCCGTTTCAAGCGTCATTCCCACTCGATGGTAGCCGGGGGCTTAGAGGTAATATCATAGCAAATACGGTTCACTCCTGAAACCTCATTGACAATACGGATACTGATTTTATCCAGCACGTCGTAGGGAATTCTCGCCCAGTCGGCGGTCATAAAATCGCTAGTGGTCACCGCACGCAAAGCCAGGGTATAGTCATAGGTACGCCCGTCGCCCATAACCCCTACAGAGCGGGTGTTGGTGAGTACGGCAAAGTACTGGTTTAGGTTCTTGTCCTCCCCTGCCAGGGCGATCTCATCCCGAAAAATGGCATCTGCGTCCCGGAGAATGTCCAGCTTTTCTTTCGTGACATCTCCTATCACCCGAATGGCCAAGCCAGGGCCAGGGAAGGGCTGGCGCATAACCAGATATTCCGGCAAGCCAAGCTCCCTCCCCAGCTGTCGCACCTCGTCCTTGAACAGCAAACGCAGGGGTTCGATGATCTCCTTGAAATCCACGTAGTCCGGCAGGCCGCCCACGTTGTGATGACTCTTGATGACGGCTGCATCCCCAGCCCCGGATTCGATCACGTCCGGATAGATCGTGCCCTGGGCCAGAAAATCCACAGCACCGATCTTCTTAGCTTCTTCCTCAAAGACCCGGATGAACTCCTCACCAATGATTTTCCGCTTGCGCTCCGGCTCCGCCTCTCCAGCCAGCTTCACCAGAAAACGCTGTTCCGCATCCACCCGGACGAAGTTCATGGCCCACTTGGAAAAGGCGGTCTCCACCTCGTCCCCCTCATTTTTGCGCATGAGACCGTGGTCCACAAACACACAGGTGAGCTGCTCTCCCACCGCTTCAGCCAGCAGAGCAGCAGCTACAGAGGAATCTACGCCACCGCTCAGCGCCAGCAGCACCTTGCCGCTTCCCACTTTCTCCCGAATCGCAGCGATAGCAGTGCGTTTATAGTCGCCCATAGTCCAGTCGCCAACGGCATGGCACGCCTCATAGAGAAAGTTGCGGATCATGTCCACCCCGTGCTCAGTGTGATTGACCTCAGGGTGGTACTGGACCCCGTAAAAGTCCCGGCCCTCGTCGGCGATAGCCACATTGGGGCACGCATCCGAGTGGGCGGTGAGGACAAACCCCGCAGGCACCCTAGCCATGTAGTCCCCGTGACTCATCCAAGAGATTCCCTGCTCCGGCAGCCCCTTGAACAGCTTGCAGGAGGTGTCGTAATAGGTCACGGTTTTGCCGTACTCCCGGGCAGTATCCTCCTGGGCGGCGGTCACTTCACCCCCCAGGGTGTGGGCCATGAGCTGACAACCGTAGCAGATACCCAGGATAGGCACGCCCCAAGTGAAGATCTCAGGATCCACACGGGGGGCGTTCTCTTCATACACAGAATTGGGTCCTCCGGTGAAGATGATGCCGATGGGGTCCATGGCTCTGAGTTCTGCCAGAGGGGAGGTGTAGGGCTTGACCTCGCAGTACACCCCGCACTCACGGACCCGGCGTGCGATGAGCTGGTTGTACTGCCCGCCAAAGTCCAAGACGATTACCATTTGATGAGACAAGGTCTCAATCCTCCCTTTTCATACATTCAACTCAATCTCTGATGCCGCTTCCGGCTGTAATCCCAAAGATTTTTGCACGATAGGCAGTCACTCCCGAAACTTCGTCTTCCGGCATAAAATTTCCCTCTATGTCAAAGGAATATCCCAGACCGATGTACTCGCCGGAGCCGCCGTCATCCGCGCTGTTTGCCAGCATGCAGAACACAGGCCTGTCAAAGTGGGTCACCCTCCAGAAATCGATGGCACCGGCGGCCAGCCATAAAAGCACAATCACGCCTATAACGGCCGTCCATCGTTTTTTCTTCATTGTTTTTACCTCTGGCGCGGCCCATTCACGAGACCTCTGCCCCGCCCCACTCGACCACTGTAAAGCCATTCCGCTCCACAGTAGTCAGCTCCTGAGGCGTGATCTTCTCCGGCTGGTCCAGGCCCTTCCATGCCATGAACACCCGGATAACCGTGTCCGGCGCAGGATCAATGGTCAGCTCCGCGCTGTCCGTATAGGCCTCACTCTGGAAGGATACTAGGTTGTAAGCGTTGCTCTCCATCCGGGGCAGCCAGTAGATGATGAATTCGTTGGCCTCTTTTTCCGTCAGCCCCAGTTGAGCCAAGGCCCGCTCCAAGAAGACGGCGGTATCCTTCCCCGTCACACAGTACCCGGTGGAGAAGTCGTAAGCAGCGTCGCTCTCCCCCTCCCAGAACAGGCAGTAGTACTCCCGTCCTTTTTCATCGGTGAGGGTGCCGTCCGGCTGGGCGGTCACCGTCCAGCCGTCCCCATAGGCGGGGTAGGTGGAGGTCAATGTCCCGTTATAGTCCAGCTTGACCGTGACCTCTGTCTCCTCCTCCGGGTAGAGGTAGATAACGGGCTTTTCATCCATTTGGCTACAACCCGGCAACAATCCAATCAGCAGGATCAGGCACAGGAGCCACGCAAATCGCTTTTTCACGGGACATTCCTCCTTTTCATCTCTGCAAATACAGACGGAAACAGGCGGGAAGGGTCACGCAAAAGGTTAAATTTTGGTGATGTCGATGGGGCGCAGGTCGGCGCTCCTCCCCTGCTCCCGGACGGTAAGCATGGCCCTGGCGGTGTCGATGGCGGTGACGCAGCCTACAGAGTGCTCCACCGTGGCCCGGCGGATCTTGAAGCCGTCGGTATCATGCTTGCGGCCCCGGGTGGGCGTGTTGATGACCAGGTCGATGGTACCTGAGGCAATCATGTCCCCGATGTTGGGGTGTGCCTCGGAGATGCGGGCCACCTGAGTGCACTCCACTCCGGCATCCCGCAGAGCCTTGCAGGTGCCTGCCGTGGCCAGAATCTCAATCCCCATATCCGAAAAGCCTCGGGCGATTCCGATCAGCTCACCCTTGTCCTCGTCCTTGACGGTGACGATGATGCGTCCGCCCTTCTTGGGCACCTTCATGTTGGCCCCCTTGAAGGCCTTCAACAGCGCCTGGGGGAAGGACTCGGCAATGCCCAGAACCTCGCCAGTGGACTTCATCTCAGGCCCCAGGCCGGTGTCCACGTCAGTGAGCTTCTCAAAGGAGAACACAGGCATTTTCACAGCGTAGTAATCGGCCTCCTTATAAATGCCGGTGCCGTAACCCAAATCTTTCAGCTTCTGTCCCATCATCACCTTGGTGGCCAGGTCGATAATGGGGACGCCGGTGACCTTGGAGATATAGGGAATGGTACGGGAGGAGCGGGGGTTGACCTCAATGACGTACACCTCGTCATTGTAGATGATAAACTGAATGTTGATCAGCCCAATGACCCCCAAAGCTTTGGCCAGGTCATAGGTGTACTTCTCGATCGTCTGCTTGTGCTTATCCTCCACGTGGATGGTGGGGTAGACAGAGATGGAGTCGCCGGAGTGGACGCCGGCCCGCTCCACATGCTCCATCACGCCGGGAATGAGGATGTCCTCCCCGTCGAACACGCCGTCCACCTCCACCTCCCGGCCCATGAGGTACTTATCAATGAGGATGGGGTGCTCCTGCACGGTCTGATTGATGATGCGCATGAAATCCTGGATATTGCGGTCGTTATAGGCGATCTCCATGCCCTGTCCGCCCAGCACATAGGAGGGGCGCACCAGCACGGGGTAGCCGATCTCGTTGGCCGCGGCGATGGCCTGCTCGGTGGTGAACACGGTCTTGCCCTTGGCCCGGGGGATGCGACACTGGTTCAGAATCTCGTCAAACCGCTCCCGGTCCTCGGCGGCGTCCACACCGTCGGAAGAGGTGCCCAGAATAGGCACGCCCATGTCTGTGAGCGCCTTGGCCAGCTTGATGGCGGTCTGTCCTCCGAACTGGACCACCGCGCCCCAAGGCTTCTCCTGCTCCACGATGTTCTCCACATCCTCAGCGGTGAGAGGCTCAAAGTACAGCTTATCCGCCACATCAAAATCCGTGGAAACTGTCTCCGGATTGTTGTTGATAATGATGGTCTCACAGCCCAGCTTTTTCAGTGACCAGACGGAGTGGACCGAGCAGTAGTCGAACTCGATGCCCTGTCCGATGCGGATGGGTCCGGAACCAAGCACCAGTACTTTTTTCTTGCCGGTGTCGGGGGTATCGGCCTCGTTCTCCTGGTCGTAGGTGGAATAATAATAGGGAGTTTCCGCGTCGAACTCAGCGGCACAGGTGTCCACCATCTTAAAGGCGGGCCGGATGCCCATAGATTCCCGCAGGGCCTTGATCTCCTTGCGCTCCTTCCCGCACAGGAAGCCGATATAACTGTCGGCAAAGCCCATCTCCTTGGCCAGCTGCATGGTGGCGGGGTCCAACGTGCCCGCCCGGAGGGTGTTCTCCATATCCACAATCATCTGGAGCCGGTCCAGGAACCAGCGGTCGATCTTGGTGGCGTTGAAGATGACATCGGAGGAAATACCCCGGCGCAGAGCCTCGGTCACCACGAAGATGCGCTCGTCGTCCACATCGCTAAGCTTTTCCTCGATTTCCTCGTCGCTCAGCTCGATGTGCTTGGGCAGGCGCAAGGCATGCACGTTCTGCTCCAGAGAGCGCACCGCCTTCATCAGCGCCCCCTCGAAGGAGTTGCCGATGGCCATGACCTCGCCGGTGGCCTTCATCTGGGTACCCAGGGTGCGGCTGGCAGTGGTGAACTTGTCAAAGGGCAGGCGGGGGATCTTCAGCACACAGTAGTCCACCGTAGGCTCAAAGCAGGCCTTGGTCTTTCCGGTGACCGCGTTGGGGATCTCGTCCAGAGTATAGCCCAGAGCCACCTTGGCTGCCACCTTAGCGATGGGATAGCCCGTGGCCTTAGAAGCCAGCGCAGAGGAGCGGCTGACCCGGGGATTGACCTCGATGACCGCGTACTCGAAGCTGTCTGGCTTGAGGGCGAACTGGACATTGCAGCCGCCCTCGATCTCCAACGCGGAGATGATCTCCAGTGCGGCGGAGCGCAGCATCTGGAACTCCTTGTTGGCTAAGGTCTGGGTGGGAGCCACCACGATGGAGTCCCCGGTGTGGACGCCCACAGGGTCGATGTTCTCCATGGAACAGATGGTGATGACGTTGCCGGCGCTGTCCCGCATCACCTCGAACTCGATCTCCTTCCAGCCGGAGATGCACCGCTCGATGAGCACCTGGCCCACCCGGCTGAGGTGGATGCCTCGGTCGGCGATCTCCCGCAGCGACGGCTCGTCATAGGCAATGCCGCCGCCGGTCCCGCCCAGGGTGTACGCCGGGCGGACGATGACGGGGTACCCGATGGAATCGGCAAAGGACACCGCATCCTCCACGCTCTCCACCACGTCGGAGGTGACGCAGGGCTGTCCGATCTCCTCCATGCAGTCCTTGAAGCCCTGTCGGTCCTCCGCCTTGCGGATGGACTCCGGGCTGGTGCCTAGAAGGCGCACACCATATTTGGCCAGTGTGCCATCCTCATGCAAGGCCATGGCCAGGTTCAGCCCCGTCTGGCCGCCCAGGGTGGGCAAAATGGAGTCGGGGCGCTCCATCTCGATGACTTGGGTGACGGAAGCAGTGTTCAGTGGCTCGATGTAAACATGGTCGGCAATGTCCTTATCCGTCATGATGGTAGCGGGGTTGGAATTGACCAGCACCACCTCGATGCCCTCTTCCTTCAAGGCGCGGCAGGCCTGGGTACCGGCGTAGTCAAACTCCGCAGCCTGGCCGATGACGATGGGGCCAGAGCCCAGAACCAGTACCTTTTTGATGTTGCGGTCCAGCGGCATTACCTGTCACCTCCCATAGAATCTACAAAACGGTTGAACAGATATTCGGTATCCTTGGGGCCGGCGTTGGCCTCTGGGTGGAACTGGGTGGTAAAGCAGTTGGGCCGCTTATAACACAGGCCCTCCACTGTTCCGTCGTTGACGTTCACATGGCTGATCTCCGCCACAGCGGGGTCCACGCTGTCGGCCAAAACCATGTAGCCGTGATTCTGACTGGTGATGAACACCTGGCCCTTTTCCATATCCCGCACCGGATGGTTGCCACCTCGGTGGCCGTAGTCTAAGCGGCCGGTCTTTGCCCCGGTGGCCAGGGCCAGCAGCTGATGCCCCAGGCAGACACCAAAGATAGGCAGATTACTGTTATAGAGCTTTTTCAGCTCCTGAATGATGCCGGTGTTCTCTGCCGGATCGCCGGGTCCATTGGACAGCATCACACCGTCAAATCCACCCTGTAAAATGGTTTCTGCTGGAGTGCGGGCCGGAAACACCGTCACCTTACATCCCCGTCGGGTCAGACAACCGATCATGTTGTTCTTCACGCCGTAGTCCATCATGGCCACATGGCAACGCTGACTCCCTTGGGCCTCAAAGACCTCCGGCTCTCTCCTGGTAACCCGGTCCACTGCGCCGGTCACCCGGTACTGGCCCAGCCGTTCCATGACCTCATTGACATTAAAATGCTCCGCACAGGTAATCATGCCATTCATGGCCCCCTGGCTACGGAGGATACGGGTCAGGGCACGGGTATCAACCCCCTGGATGCCCACAATATCATGTTCTTTTAAAAAGTCGTCCAAGGTCCCCTCACATCGGAAATTACTCCCCCGGGGGGACAGGTGCCGGACCACAAAGGCCTCCGCCCAGGGCTGGCTGGATTCGTTGTCCTCATGGTTGACGCCGTAGTTACCGATGAGGGGATAGCTCATCACGATGCCCTGTCCGGCATAGGAGGGATCGGTCAGAATCTCCTGATAGCCGGTCATGGAAGTATTGAACACCATCTCACACACCCGGTCACCACAGGCGCCGATGGATTCGCCCTGAAACACTGCCCCGTTGGCCAAAATCAACGTTGCTTTCAAAGTCAGATCGCCACCTCTCTTGTATTTTTAAAATTTTACCGCAGATCGAAAAAAAACACAAGAACAAGCCCTCCCTTTTGCGCTGTTTTTTTCAAAATCGGAAATTTTGACAAAGGCCGGGCATATCCTGTCCAGCCCCGGGGCAATATGTTCAAGTGAGGAAGCGTCTGAAACCGGGGGTGTACCATGTTTATCGTTCTCATCCGCACCATTGTACTCTATCTGCTCATTATCGTCGGCATCCGCCTACTAGGCAAGCGTCAGGTAGGAGAATTAGAACCCTCTGAGCTGGTCCTTGCCCTGATTATCGCAGATCTGGCCTCTGTGCCCATGCAGGATAACGGCATCCCCCTGTCAGCCGGGGTCATTCCCATTGTGACTTTGCTGGCAGTGGCCACTATTTTGTCCTTGCTCACTGTGCGTTTTCTACGCTTTCGCGCCCTTTTGTGCGGAAAGCCGTCTATTGTGGTGGAAAATGGTGTAGTCCAGGAGTCGGAACTGCGGAAAAACCGCGTTACCATTGACGAATTGCTGGAAGAACTCCGTGGACAGGGCTATGCTGATTTCAAATCGGTCAAATTTGCCGTGTTGGAGACCAACGGAAAACTCTCCGTATTGCCCTATGCAAGCCAGCGGCCTGTCACCGCTGCCCAAATGGGGCTCACCCCTCAGGAAACAGGCCTGCCCGTTATTCTCATCAGCGACGGCCGCCTGCTCTCCCACAATCTGAAGGGGCGAGGCTATGAGCATGTGTGGCTGGAAAAGCAGCTTTCCCTTCACGGGCTGTCCCATCCCGGCCAAGTCTTTCTGCTGACCGTGGATGACGCAGGCAATACCTATTGTATACCAAAGGAGGGCAAACGATGAAACGTCTTTGGATCTCCGCCGCCCTCATTTTAAGCCTAGCCCTTTTAGCCGGCTGCCACGTTCTCTACCTGGGCCGTCTTACCGGCGAACTCGTAGATCTGTTAGACCAAGCCCAAGAACAGGTATTACAGGACGACTGGTCTCAGGCTGAGGCCCTCACCAGTCAGGCACTGAAATTGTGGCAGCGGCACGAGTTCTATCTCCACAGCACTATGCGGCATAACGACATTGACACCGTACTGGTGGCCTTTCACGAGGTACTGGCCTTTTTAGAGGGGCAGGAGCGGCAGCCTGCGGAATACGCAGCTGCCAACCGCCGATTGACCACCCAGTTGGAGCTGTTGTTGGAGTCGGAACTGCCCACTCTGCAAAATCTGTTATAGGCATAAAAAATAGGCGTCCGGCTGGCCGGACGCCTATCAAACGGTTTACTTTTCTTGAAGCAACTTGTTCAGTTCTGCCATAAAGGTGCTGATGTCCTTAAACTGCCGATAGACAGAGGCAAAACGGACATAAGAAACCTCGTCCACATCCTTCAGTCTGTCCATTACCAGCTCGCCAATCTCTGCGCTGGATACTTCCCGTTCCATCTCATTTTGCAAAGACTGTTCAATCTCTTCCGCTATTTTCTCCAGTGTGGCCACAGGAACTGAGCGCTTCTCACAGGCCTTAAGCATGCTCCCTAATAGCTTGCTCTTATCAAACGCCTGACGGCTCCCGTCTTTTTTGATGACTACCAACGGCAGGCTTTCCATTGTCTCATAAGTAGTAAACCGCTTGTGGCAGGACAGGCACTCCCGGCGGCGGCGGATACTGCTTCCCTCGTCGGCAGGGCGGGAGTCCACTACCTTGCTTTCCAGGTGGGCACAGTAGGGGCATTTCATAGAACTCATCCTTTCTCAGGGCCTGATATGGTAGATTTTGTTTCAGTATACCATGCTTTGCCCCGCTTGTGTATCCCTTTTGAAAAAATTTTTCCAGTTGGTATAGCCCTTTGGAAATGGTGGCATACTTGCAACAGTGAGGTGAGATCAAATGAACAAGTACGAAAACAAACAGTGTCCGGAAAACAAACGCAACAACACCCCTGAGAACAAGAAAAACCCTTCTCCCGAGAATCGGAAGAACAACGGCCCCGAGAATAAAAACCCTACCCAGAGCCGCTGATCCAGCCTTGGAACTTTCCCCTGGGTCCTCAACTCTGAGAGGCTCCAACTGGACTCCGGCGAAGAGGCCGGCCTGCGGGCCGGCCTCTTTTTCTATCTGAGAGGAGAACGTCATGGATCGAAAAAAATGGAAAAAGATAAAAAAAAAGGTATACAGCGACCCGGATTACCGCCCGCCTCAATATGATGCCTTGTCAGACCTGGTGGCTGGACGAACCCAGGCCGGTCCCCACTCCACCCCGCCCCGGGCGGACACGGACCTGGACCACTGGCAGGATCCGGAGCTATTCCACTCGCCTGAACTATGAAAGGCGGCCGGAGGGTTTCCTTCGGCCGCCGATCTTTCTTTTATCTGCCGCCTGGGCCGGATGGGATGCCCGTTGCCTGTACTGAGCGTAAAAAGGACGGCTCGCCACTTGACGGACCGTCCCTGTTATCCTTTTTCTATTTACTTTGTGCCGAAGATGCGGTCGCCGGCATCTCCCAGCCCTGGAACGATATAGGCGTGATCGTTGAGCTTTTCGTCCACTGCAGCCACATAAATCTCCACATCGGGATGATCCTTCTGAATACAAGCGATCCCCTCCGGAGCGGCCAGAATATTCATAAGCTTGATATGCTTGCAGCCATAGCCCTTGAGGAAGGTGATGGCCGCAGAGGCAGATCCGCCGGTAGCCAGCATGGGGTCCAACACAATAACGTCCCGGTCCGCAATATCTGCGGGCATCTTACAGTAATACTCTACCGGGGCATGGGTTTCCGGGTCACGGTACAGGCCGATATGGCCTACCTTGGCCGATGGGATAAGATTTAAAATACCGTCTACCATGCCTAGACCAGCCCGCAGAATGGGAACGATGGCCAGCTTTTTCCCCGACAGCACCTTGAAGGTTCCGGTGGCGATGGGCGTTTCGATCTCCACCTCTTCCAGGGGCAGGTCTCGGGTGGCCTCATAGCACTCCAATGCGGCGATCTCCGACACGATCTCCCGGAATTCCTTCACCCCAGTATCCTTATTGCGGAGAATGGACAGCTTGTGCTGAAGGAGAGGATGATTCAATACATGTACCTTTTCCATAACTGACTTACCCCTTATCTTTCTTGATTTGGTTCCGTAGTCCGCACCATACGCTCCAGCCGTTCTCGTTCTGCCTGGCTGAGACGATGGTATTGCGGCTTGACCTGTCCGGCATCTACCAGCTGCCCCGTCCGAGCCAGCTCTAACCCAGCTCTCGCCACTCCCCATGCAGTTTGCCGGAGCAGGTGAGGTGGAGCCAGACGAACAGCAATTCCGCACGCTTTAAATGCATTATAACACAACGCCGCTCCATCTCCAACCAAAATCTGCGGATTTCCTGATTTTTTCACCTCTGCCGCCAGATTCTCCAGGTCCACGGCTCCATCCGGACTTATCCGCACCAGGCTGCCTCCCGTCCCAAGAAATCGGGCCGCATATACCTGATTGCGCCGGGCGTCCATTACCGCGCAGATTTCCCCCTCCATGTGAGCCACCTGCCACGCCATAGACTCCAGAGTAGAACAGGGGGCGCAGGGCTTGTCCCCCGGCCAAGCCAGTCCTTTCGCTGCGGCCACACCAATGCGCACCCCGGTGAAAGAGCCCGGCCCGGCGGCCACCGCCACTACATCCATCTCTTCCAGAGTCAGCCCGGCGTTTTTCAACAGGTCTACGGCCATAGGCATCAGAGTGGCGGAATGGGTCAGTCCGCTGTTTTGGAAAGACTGGGCCAGCAGCACCTCATCCTCGCACACTGCCACCGACGCAGTAACGGCGGAGCTCTCTAAGGCAATAATTTTCACAGCTCCACCCCCTCAATCCCGATCACCCGGCTGTTTTCGTCCCCCTCTCGGCGGATGGACACCCGGATGGTCCCAGTCTCCATAGCTTCGGCCACATTCTCGCTCCACTCCACGGCGCACACGCCGCCCCGATTCAGGTAATCCTCCCAGCCGATGTCGAACAGCTCGTCGGCGCTGCCCAGTCGGTACATATCAAAGTGGAACAGGGGCAGCCGTCCCCCCTCGTACTCGTTGACGATGGTGAAGGTGGGGCTGGTCACCCGTTCGCTGACACCCAGGCCCTGGGCCATGCCGGAGACAAAGGCAGTCTTTCCCGCCCCCAGGTCCCCGGTAAAAGCTACCACCGCCCCCGGCTTCAATGCCTTGGCCAGCCTGGCCCCAAGCTGCCGGGTCTGCTCAGGGCTGTGGGTTACAAATTCCATCTCTCGCTCACTTCCAAACTCTTCTTTAAACAAACTGGAAACTATCGCAAAACAGTATAGCACACCAATTAGAAATGTGCTATACTAATAATTACATTTTTCATTCCGCACAAAAAGGAGGGGCCGCCTTGCATCCTTCCCGTAGCCTCAGGGATTTTTTCAAAAAAGGGGACGTGCTCCTATTGGGACTGTGTCTGCTGGCTAGTACAGTGGGCCTGGTCCTCATATACAGCGCCACCCGGTATGATCCTGATCTCCACGAATATGTTCAGAAACAGGCTATGTTCATCTGTCTGGGAGTGGTGGCCTATATCATCATCACCTTTGTGGACGTGGAGTTCCTAGTGGAAAAATGGTGGAAGGTTTTTCTGGCCCTGGGACTGCTTGTCATCCTGCTCATCAAGCCTTTTGGGGAGGCGGGAGATACCGGGAATAGAAGCTGGGTTTACCTGCCTGGCCTGCCCTTCGGTTTTCAGCCGGGAGAGATTGCCAAATTGGCCTATATTGTCGTGCTGGCCTGGTTGCTCAACCATGAGCGACCCCTGGGGGTCAGTCGATTCCGCTCCTTGGTAAAATATGTGTTACTCACTATGGTGTTCGCCGGATTGCTGGCCTATCTCTCCGGCGACTATGGTATGGTGCTGGTCTATCTCATGCTGTTTGTCATCATGGCCTGGGTAGGCGGCGTACAGAAGCGGTGGTTCATTCTAGTAGGGGGCGGCTTGGTTCTGCTGGTCGTCTTTTTGTGGATCTTCGTCTTACCCAACACGGAATGGTGGACTGATTATCGGATCATGCGCTTCCGGGTCGTGTTGGACCATACCCTGGACCCCACCAATGTCGGCTATCACCAGAACCGTTCTCTGCTGGCCATCGGCGCTGGCGGGTTGACCGGCATGGGCTTTCTCAAGGGGACACAGACCCATTCTGCCGAGTCTAAACTACCTGCCCGGCACACGGATTTTATTTTTGCGGTCTGTGGAGAGGAATTCGGCCTCATCGGCTGTATCCTGGTATTGCTGCTCTTGCTGGCCATTATTCTGCGGTGCGTCTGGGTGTCCCGCCGGGCTAAGAGCCATATGTCCGCTTATATTGCCATGGGCATCGCCGGGATGCTTATGGTACAAACCCTCCTGAATGTAGGCATGTGCCTATATGTAACGCCCGTGATCGGCCTGACCCTCCCCTTCATCAGCTACGGCGGCTCGTCTACCCTGACACTCTTTCTGGCTATGGGCGTAGTGTCCTCCATAAAAATGCGGCCCATGCCCAGTTGGCTCAAGGATCGAAGTCAGTTATAAAGAAGTGCGGACCGTCCGGAAATCCTGTTTCCTCGTTTGTTCCTATTGTCTGAAAAAATATGCGGATGGTATGTTGCGTCCGCATATTTTCTTTTATTTGGAGAAAGCTATCTTTACCATATTCAAAAGGAGGCTTTCCCCTTGAAATACCGAGTCACGCTTCTGGCCGTGTGCCTGTTGGGGGCGCTGTGCCTGCCTGTGGCAGCTGTCTCGCTCACTGCCGCCGAGGCCGCCAACTCTGCTCCTATTGCGGAAAATCTTGAACTTACCACCTACAAAAATGTGGCCATCAACGGCCAGTGTGCCGCCGTGGACCCAGAAGGGGATCTTGTCACCTTCCAGCTGGTTGACAAACCCGCCCGTGGCCAAGTAGCCCTTCAGGAGGACGGCTACTTCTGCTATACCCCTTATGAGAATAAAAAAGGAAAGGATACGTTCACCTATGTAGCTGTGGACGCCAACGGCAACATTTCTCAAGAGGCCACTGTCAAGGTGACCATTGAGAAACCCTCTACCTCGGTCAGTTATTCCGATATGGCCGGCGAAACTTCCCATTACGCCGCCATCCGTCTGGCTGAACGAGGGATCTATGTGGGGGAAAAGGTGGGAGACACCTACTGTTTCAGCCCAGATGACACCGTCACCCGGGAGGAATTCCTAGCCATGGCCATGACCGCCGCCGATGCAGACGCTCTGAAGGACGTAACCCTCACTGGATTTTATGATGATGACGACATCTCCGCATGGGCCAAGGGCTATGTGTCTGCCGCCCTTTTGAGCGGCACCGTGCAGGGTTCCTCTAATGAGGCAGGACAAACCGTATTCAATGCTGGTCAGGCCATCACTGCCACCGAGGCTGCTGTGATCATCGACCGATTGTTGGCCATGGGGGACGTAGCTACCGCTGATACCTTCAGTCAGGATCTGGTCCCCACCTGGGCCTATCAAGCGGTGGTAAACATGGATGCGGTGGATGTGGTCTCAATGGACTCCACCCTGTCCGATCCGCTTACCAGAGGCGAGGCTGCCGAGATGCTCTCTGCCATGCTGGACGTACTGGACAGCCGAGACGACGGCGGCTGGTTCTGGTGATGATAAGCAAAACAGTCATGGCACCGCGCAGATGCGGTGCCATGACTGCTATTTATCCTGTCTCAAAAATCCTACTCCATACACCATCATCTTCTCCACCATAATCGCCATTTCTTCTGGGCTGGCCGTCATCCCGTCAGCCAGCCATTTTTCCAGAAGTCCCATCACCCCTGCGCTGACATAGACATAGTAATACTCCAGCTCCCGGGCGGTGGCTTGGGTGAAATAGCGTCGATAAGCTTCCATATAGTACTCTGAACCAATGTTCAGCAGTCGCTTGGCAAATGCTTTGTCCCCATAAGGCCCCAGTGTGACAGTACATAGGTCTGCATTTTCTTTCAGGCAGCGAAACAGCCCGGCAGTAAGACGCATCGGCGCAGGATTTCCCGGCTCTTCTGCCATCATCTCCTGAAGCGCACCCCGTACATCTGCCATCATCTCTTCCTCCATCCCCTGAAGCAGGTCATAGAGGTCCGTATAGTGGGCATAAAATGTTCCCCGGTTAATCCCCGCCTCCTGACACAGCTCCTTCACCGTGATACTCTGGATGGGCTTTTGCCGAAGTAAACTGGTGAAGGCCCGACGGATCAGCATTTTTGTCACCTTGATGCGATGGTCATTCTCCCTCACAGCGCCCACTCCCCCTTGAAAACTTTTTATGAACAGTTTTTTGAATCAAACACGATGCGTCCGTTTTGTCCATTATCTTCCGTATTTCAAAAATCTGCCCATTGTCCGTCCACTTTTTATTTATTATAATACACTTGAACCAAAACTTCAACACACGGTTTCCTGTCTACGGAGGTGTTTTCTATGGCTCCTATCTATCTTGTCACCGGAGCTGCCGGCCATTTAGGCGGAACTTTAATTCGTTTGCTGCGCCGCCGAGGCGCTCAGGTGCGGGGACTGCTGCTTCCCACTGAGACCCCTTCTGTTCCGCAAGGGGTAGAATATGTTCAGGGCGACATCAGGGACTTGGATTCCCTGCGGCCTCTGTTTGCGGGCCTGGAGGGCAGGGAGAGCTATCTTATTCATACCGCCGGGATCGTGGATATCTCTGATCAGGTCTCCCCGCTGCTATACGACGTCAACGTCAATGGTACAAAACATATTTTGTCCTTGTGCCGGGAATATCAGGTCAAACGCTTAGTCTATGTCAGCTCCGTCCACGCTATTCCTGAGGGGGACAAGGCCAGTGTCCTTCATGAAGTGAGTGTTTTCTCCCCTGACGCTGTGGTAGGCGGATATGCCAAGACAAAGGCTGAGGCCACCCAGGCCGTGTTGGATGCGGCCCGAGACGGGCTGGATGCGGTGGTAGTCCACCCTTCTGGTATTTTGGGGCCTTATGATCGATCCGGCAACCACTTGGTCCAGTTGGTGACCGACTATGTCAGGGGCAAACTCCCCGCGTGCGTCCGCGGCGGCTATGATTTTGTAGATGTACGGGATGTGGCTATAGGTTGTCTGTTAGCCTTGGAAAAGGGACAGACTGGCCAGTGCTATATTTTATCTAACCGTCATTACGAGATCAAGGACCTTCTGAACATGGTTCGAAAGGTTGCAGGGGGCCGCCGCCTTCCAGTGCTTCCCCAGTGGATGGCCAAAAGCTTTCTTCCTGCGATCCGTCTCCATGCCCGGCGCACAAAAAAGCGCCCTCTGTTTACTAAGTACTCTCTTTATACGCTAATGAGCAATGATAAATTCTCCCATGATAAAGCCACTGCTGAACTGGGCTACCGGCCCAGAGATCTGCTCCAGACTCTTCGGGACACTGTCATATGGAGCCGCAGGGAGCAGGGTACTGTCTCTGCTTGATAAGTACAAGGACCGCCGATATCCCGGCGGCCCCTTGCTTCTCTTTGCAAAGGAAGCCGGACGGTCTACGATGACCGTCCGGCTTCCCTGTTATCTGCATTTGGGAATGAGCAGCAGCGTACCGCTGGGCGCATCCCCGCTTCCTATGGCGTTGACCGCTTGGATATTGTCTACTGTGGAAGCACAGCATTTGGCAATATCCCACAGGCGTTCTCCTTCTCCCACCATGCGGATGACCACCGAAGGGCGCTCACACTGATTTTCCTCCGCTGGTCCGGGGCGGGCAGCGGAAACAAAATAGGCCTCCTGCTCCTGTGTAATAAGATAAATAAATTCCGCTTCAAAGCGCACTTCCAGTCCCCCGGTCACAGGAGTGGCAGAAGGTTCTCCTACCAGTAGACAGCGTACCAAACACTTCCCCCCTTGGGAAACAGGCAGTTCACAGCTGGCAGGCACCGTGTAGGATACGGCACATAGTGCATCGTCCTCGCTCAGATAGAGTACATCGGCATAGGCTTTGGCCGTCACCATACTGATTCCTTCGCCCGATGGGACTTGGGTGACTTCTCCCACCGTCAGCCGGCACTCGACTACTTGCTTAGCTGGGATAGCTGACTGGCAGAACTGCCGGGCGATTTGCCTCCTGCTTCCCTGCTCCACCAGTGGGTAGAGGGAAACCTTGCCTCGCTCCACCTCCATCGGCTGCGCTACGCTATATAGATCCGCCAGGAGCTCCACCTCCCGCTCCTGCCGTATCACCGCCTGAAGCAATACCTCAAAGCTGACTTCCAGCTCTTCTTCTCCCCTGGGTGTACAGTCCATCCCAATCAGGACGGCGTCTGTCCAGACAGAGCTCTCCTCTCCTCCAGCTTTTACTTCTAAGATTTGAGAGAATGGCAATTCAAACCGGGTGCAAACCGCCTCGGTTCCGCTACGATATAGAACAGAAAGGACGCACTCTCCCTTTACCACCAGCTTTTTCCCGATGACCTTCGCTTCGGCGCAGTTCAACTCTGCCTTGCTCCGCAGCAACTGTTCCATTGGAGAACGAGAGGCCGACAGCCGAAGCACATCGGAAAATGTAAAGTTTTTTTCTGCCACATCCACTGCCACCAAGTCCTTATATGTTTCCTCCAGGGTCTGAATCGAGCCGTCATCTCCGTGGTCCGCCTGTATACATACCTCTGCGGTCTCCTCTGCATAGACGCACACTTCTACGGCCAACTCTACTCGAGCCAGCACTTTGCGTGGATTGAGCATCTGGGCATCGGCGCTGATGACCCGGGCGTTGACTTGAACCTGGCATCCGCCCTGAATCGCCGGACTATCTCCGCTGCACAAAAACGGAATATTCAAGGACAGGCAGCACGGACCTCCCTCTCCTTCCGGCATGTACAGCACGGAAGTACATACCGTCCCCATCACTCGGACGCTTCCGTCCACTGTCTCCTTTTGCCGGAACAATACCGTCCCAGCCGCCTCTATAATCCGGGTGATGTCAGGCAGCGCGTCTGGCACGATGCTCTCCAGCGTCTCTTCCTGCCGTAAAAGTGTGTGATAAATCGGGCGAAAGCCGCCCAGACGTTTGTTTTGAAGCTCCATAGGCCGTCCTCTCCTTGCACGTATTCTATCAGCAGTCTATGTGCAAGTCCTCCTGGGTATGACATTCCAGACACGGAAAAGCGCCGGAAAGGCGCATTTGCTCTCCTTTCCGGCGCCATCCCCTCAGCCCATGCGCAAGATCTTCCGTAGAAAGCCGCACAGCATTTTGGGAGATTTCAGCACCACGATCCGCATACAAAAACAGCCTCCTTTTCCATACCAGTCTG
This sequence comes from uncultured Eubacteriales bacterium, assembly GCA_900549885.1. Classification (GTDB taxonomy): domain Bacteria; phylum Bacillota; class Clostridia; order Oscillospirales; family Oscillospiraceae; genus Enterenecus. The sequence goes on from URQA01000004.1 coordinate 22,149, forward strand.
ACCCAGTATACGAAATAAGAGGCTGTTTGGTGACTGCGCAACATTTGGTTCACCGTTGCTGCCAAGGCTTGATCTCCTTAGCCTGCTGATATAGGCGGATATAGCTGGCGTGACGGCTGGCCGCGATCTTTCCGTCCTTGAGCGCGGCTAACACCGCACATCCTTTCTCCTTGGTGTGGGTGCAGCCCACAAACCGGCATTCATCCAGATAAGGGCGAAATTCCCGAAATGTATTAGCCAGGTTTTCCGCTCCTATATGCTCCATCTGCTCCACATCAAAGGAAGAAAATCCAGGAGTGTCAATGACAAAACCGCCGTCCGCAGCGAACAGCTCTACATGGCGTGTGGTATGCCGGCCTCGACCCAGCTTCTCGCTGACCTGAGCCACCTGGAGATCAAATCCAGGGTAGAGCGCATTCAGGATGCTGGACTTACCTACGCCGGAATTCCCGGTAAAAGCAGAAACTTTTCCAGAAATAAGCCTCCGAAGCGCCTCCAAGCCCTCGCCATTCTCCGCGCTGACGTGGAGGACCGTAAAGCCCGCCTGGCAGTATATTTGATAAAGTTCTTCTGCTCGATCCAGGTCTGCCTTGTTAAAGCAGACGGCAATCTGGCAGTGCTTAGCCTCAGCGATCGCAATCATCCGATCGATCAAAAATGGGTCCGTCACCGGAATCGCTCCAGAGGCCACAATGACCAATTGGTCAATATTCGCCACTGCCGGACGGGAAAACGCATTGCGGCGGGGAGAAATCGCGTCCACCATCCCCTCTCCATCCTGCGTAGGGGTCACAGCGGCCAAATCCCCCACCAGAGGGCTAACCCCCTGGTGGCGGAATTTTCCTCGGGCCCGGCAAGCGAGCACAGCCGTCCCGGTGTCCACATAGTAGAAGCCGCTTAGGGCCTTAATAATCCTGCCCTCCATGCTCACGCTGAAAAATCCAGGTAGTAGGAGCCGACCAGTGTGTTGCCGTCGTAGATCTCCACCAACTGCCTCCCCGTCCCGGAAACCAGAATATCCTTGTTCCCAATGCTGGTATCCACATTACCGCTGAATACAACTTTGCCGCCTACTTCTACCCGCAGGTCCACTTTATCGCCATCAAACTGACTCAAATCTATCGGAATTGTCTTATTCGTAACAACAGCCATGGTATCACTGGGTCCGGGATCTGGGGAGGCATTGGGATCTCCACTGGGCGTGGGCGGGAGAGACTCTGAGGGCGAGGGAGAAGGCTCCTCTTCACCGGAGCCGGTGCTCACCCAGAAATTGATGGTGGTCCCCCGGTCCACTTCCTTTCCTCCTACAATGCTCTGGTAAGAAATTCGGTCCTTATCGTAGTCACTGCTCGGGAAAGGCTGAACCGAACCCATTGTCAATCCGGCCGCATTTACTGCCTCTTCCAGCTCCTCCACAGGCATATTCAGGAAGTTGGGTACTGTAACCTGCTCCGCCTTTTTCCCCTGACTGATGATGACAATCACCGTATCGCCTTCATACAGCTCTTCGCCAGCCTCCGGAATAGTGCGGATTACCAGGTCGGAGTCTACATCATCGCTGTACTCATATTCCAACTGGGGGATCAGCCCCAAATCCATCAGATTACTGTTCGCATTCACGCCCAACTGACCCACCACATTAGGCATGGGTATGGGCTCTTCCCCTACGGCGATCACCAACTTAATAACCGTGCTGTCCCCATCCTGAATCAGGGTATCCGCCTTGGGGTCCTGGTCCAGCACTGTGCCCGCCGCATAGTCGCCGGTGGACCGCTCTTCCACCACTTCAATGGTAAAGCCCTCGTACAGGCTTGTGTTCTCTTTTAGCTCCGAGTAGTTATATGGGGTAAGGTCGGGTACCCTGAGCTGGGCATCCTGCGGTTCAAACATCCCCTTCAGGAAGAAGTTATAAGCAAAGAAAATTAGTCCACCTACAAAGACCAGAATGGCCAAAATGGCGATCAAAAATGGGGGGACGCCCCGGCGTCTGGGTTCCTCATCGTAGTCGTCATAGCCGTCTCTGGCCGCTGGTCGCTCCACACGGGGAGACCGTCGGGCCTGCTGCTCCGGGATGCGGTCTCTGTCCCGGTTCGCCTCCGGCTGTGTCCTTCGGACACGCTGCTGGGATTCCTCCTGGCGGATCTCGGATACCGGAACTACCCGGGTAGGCTCTTCCATCAACGCATCGTCATCCTGCCGGGCATGCTCCGGCGTCACATCCGGATTCTTACGGAACTCCTCCAAATCAGCCAGCATCTCATCGGCGGAAGCATACCGATTTTCCGCTTTGGGGGACATAGCCTTCAGCGTGATGGCCTCCAATGCCGACGGAATATCCGGGTTCAGATCCCTGGGCGGAATGGGAATGGAGTTGATATGCTGTATGGCCACAGACACCGGAGTCTCTCCCTCAAAGGGGAGCCGTCCAGTGAGCATCTCATAAAGTACCACACCGGCGGAATACAGGTCGGAACGGCCGTCGATATGACTGCCCCGCGCCTGCTCCGGGGAGATATAGTGGACCGAGCCCAGTGCCTCCTGGGTCAACGTAGCCTGGGCGGCGCTGGCCACCCGGGCAATGCCAAAATCTGTAACCTTTACGCTCCCGTCCCGGAGAACCATGATATTCTGAGGCTTGATGTCCCGATGGATGATTCCCCGGCTGTGGGCATGGCCGAGGGCCCGGACGATCTGGGTAATAAAATGGAGTGCCTCCCGCCAACTCAGAGGAGTACCCCGCTTTTTCATGTACTGCTTGAGGGTCATGCCGTCCACCAGTTCCATGACAATATAGTCCAGTTCATCAGACCGGCTGACGTCGTAAATGGCTACAATGTTTACATGGGACAGCATTGCTACCGCCTGGGACTCGTCGTGAAACCGGCGGCGGAACTCCGCGTCACTGGCCAATTCTGGCTTCAATATCTTAATGGCAACCAAGCGGTTGAGCCGGTGATCCCGGCTTTTATATACCATTGCCATGCCGCCGATACCGATACACTCTAGGATCTCATATCGGTTCTCGAGCATTTTACCTATGTATTGATCCATGGTAAAGTCCTCCTGATCAAAGTTGAACGAGAACGGCGGTCACATTATCTGGGGCTCCCCGCTCCAGCGCCAAGCGAAGCAGCCTCTGACAGCACCCCGCCTTGTCTTCCGCCACCACTTCGCGGCGCAGTTCCTCGTCGGTCACGATGTTGGAAAGCCCATCCGAACACAGCAGCAGGTAGCCGCCCATGTTGTTCAGCTCAAACAGGTCCTCTTGTACGGTCCGATCCACCCCGAGGGCACGGGTAATCAAATTCTTTTGAGGATGCACCCTAGCCTGTTCCCGGGTAATTTCTCCCTGCTCCACCAGGTTTTCCACAAGAGAGTGGTCCCTGGTAACGCGCCGGATCGCGCCATCCAGCACTTGGTAACAGCGGCTGTCACCAATGTTGACCACCCATAGAGTCTCTTCCGTGGCCAGTGCGGCCACCAATGTAGTCCCCATTCCACGGCATTCCGGCCGGTCCTGAGAGATGGAGTAGACCTCCTCGTTGGCCCGGGCCACCGCATGGCGCAGCGCGCCCGCCCAGCCATCCGCCTGTGGGTGCTGCTCTATCAGCGTTTGGGTAAATCGCTCCACTGCCGTGCTGCTGGCCACATTTCCTGCCCGGGCGCCGCCCATGCCGTCACACACCACAGCCAAAGCAGTATGCTCATCCAGCCGTTCCATCCGGTAGCTGTCCTGATTGTCATTCCTCACGGCTCCTATGTCCGTAACGCCCCATAGATTCATGGTATGGTATCCTTTCCGCTCTGGGTTTTTTCGCGCTCCTGGAGATGCTTCCGCCGGAGTTGGCCACAGGATGCGTCGATATCTCCACCCAGCTTGCGCCGCACCGTTGCGGTCACGCCGTGGCTCTCCAAGCGCTGCTGAAATTGCCGTATCCTCTTGCTGGGCTTTAAGGGAGACTCCGCCACATGGTTAAGGGGAATCAAGTTGACATGCCCTGGTTGCCCTTTGAGCAGCGCGGCCAACAGGTCGGCCTGCCGGTCGCTGTCGTTGACCCCGTCCACCATGGCGTACTCATAAGAAATACGTCGCCCGGTGGTCTCAAAATATCTCCGGCAGGTTTCCATCAGCCGGTCCACACCCACTGCCCGGTTTACTGGCATCAGCCGGGAACGAGTCTCATCGTCCGGAGCATGGAGAGATACGCTTAACGTTAATTGTAACCCAAGACCGGCCAGTTTGTCAATTTTCTCAATCAGGCCGCAGGTGGACAGGGAGATATGCCGCATCCCGATATGGATCCCATCGGGGTGGTTGACCAACGTGAGAAACCGCAGCACCTGCTCAAAATTATCCAGAGGCTCTCCAATTCCCATCATAACAATGTTGGAAACCGCTTCTCCACTGTCCAACTGCGTGAACAACACTTGATCCAAGATCTCAGAGGCTTTCAGATCCCGGACCTTCCCGCCTCGGGTAGAAGCGCAGAACACGCAACCCATATTGCACCCCACCTGGCAGGATACACAGACAGTATTCCCATGCTGATAACGCATCAAAACCGTCTCAATGCAATTTCCATCTTCCAACCGCCACAAGTACTTGATCGTTCCGTCTAAAACGGACACCTGCTTGCGCTCCACCTGGGGTACAGAGAGAAAACACTCCTGGGCCAGTTGGAACCTCAGCTTCTTGGGTAGATTGCTCATCTCGTCAAAGGAGGTCACCGGCTTGTGTAGCCACCGAAAAATCTGTTTTGCACGGAAGTCAGGCTGTCCCAGCTCCTTGAGATAGGCCCGCAGCTCTTCCGGGGTCATGGATTTGATGTCTTGCACAGCCTTCACCTCCGTTTTACCAGCTTGGCCATAAAAAAGCCGTCCGTACCATGGATATGGGGCCACAGGGTCAGCATTCCCCCGCACGCCCCAACTCCCGGCAACGTAAAATTCTCCAGAGAAAATTCCGGATGTTCAGACCGGAAGCAGTCCACCACATCTTCATTCTCCCGCTGCAAAATCGTGCATGTGGAATAGAGCAAGGTCCCGCCCGGCCGGACATAGGCGGCGCTGTTCGCCAGGATCTCGCTTTGTATCCTGGGCAGCCCTGCCAGCGGCGCGGCAGCCTTATATCTTATGTCAGGCTTCTTGCGGATGATGCCTAGTCCCGAACAGGGCACGTCCGCAAGAACCACGTCAAAGCTCTCCTGCCACTCCGGCCGGGGCTGGGCTGCATTTTGTAGGGTTGGCTTCAAGCTGGAACAACCCAGCCGGTCTCGCCCCGCTTCCAGCAGCTTAATCTTATGGGGGTGAATGTCGCAGCAAACGATTTCTCCCTGATCCTCCATCTGAATCGCGCAGGCAAAGGACTTCCCTCCGGGGGCGGCACAGCAGTCCAAAACCCGCTGTCCCGCCTTTGGCCCTGCCGCCAAAACGGCCAGCCGCGCGCCCGCATCCTGAACGTAGAACAGCCCCTTCTGGTAGGCATCCAGCAGCTCCAAATCACCGGTCCCAGTCAACACCAAGCAGCCAGGCAGCCACGGATGCAGTCCTCCCTTTACCCCTTGAGCTTCCAAGCTGTCCAGCACCTGCTTTGGAGGTTCCCGCAAGGTATTAACCTGTACAGTCGTTGGCGGCTGTTGATTATCCGCTGCCAGTAAATCCTCCGTCCCCTCCCGGCCCAGGCGGTCGGCAAAGGCCTCCACCAACCATTGGGGATGGCTGTACCGAAGGGACATCGTCTCTTCCCACGACGCTCCCTCCGGCTCTGCCAGTTCGTTTCTCTGGCGGAGATACGCACGCAGCACTGCGTTCACCAGCCCCGCCGATCTGGGATTTCTGCTATACTTCCGGGCAAGCTTCACCGCCTCATTGACAGCGGCGCTGTCCGGCACACGATCCATTGCCTGAAGCTGATAGAGGGCCAACCGCAGGATACACAGCACCGCTTCCTCCAGCTTATTCAGCGGGATGCGGGAAAACTGGGCCAGATACCAGTCCAGCCGAAGCTGGTTTTGGAGTACGCCAAAGCACAGCCGGGTGGCCAGCGCCGCGTCCCGTCTGTCCAGGCCATCCTCCCGGATAGCCTTTTTCAAGTATCCGTCTGACCAAGCCCCCTGACGCCGGCATGCCAGCAGGGTCCGTAATGCTGTCGCCCGAGCGTTTGTCATAGGCCCTTCCCTTTCCTTTCTCTGTTTAGTCCACGGCAATGGGGTGGCCCAACAAAAAGGCGGCAGCCGCCATGCGCTTCTTGCCATCGGGCTGAAGCTCGTCGATTTGGAGCACCTGTCCGTCTCCGCAGGCCAGCTTCAGCCCCCGTTTGTCTGCCTGGACCACCGAACCTGGGGATTTTTCCGTCCTCTCCCCTGTCAATGTAGTGGACCAGACCTTGCAGCGCACCCCATCAATGACCGTTGTTGCGGAGGGCCAGGGAACCAGCCCCCGCACCTGGTCGTGAAGCTGCTGGGCGCTCCGGTCCCAGTCCATGGGAGACATCTCCTTGGACAGCATGGGTGCATAGCTGGAGTGGGAATCGTCCTGGGCCGTACGAGAAGCGGTTCCCTGTTTTATCTGCTCTAAGGTCCGCACCAGCAGTCCCGCCCCCAACTCAGCAAGCCGGGCAAAGAGGACAGTTGCATCCTCCTGGTTCCCGATGAGAGTTGATTCCTGCGAGATGATATCCCCGGTATCCAGCCCTTGGGCCATATACATAATGGTAACGCCAGTTTCTTTCTCTCCATTGAGAATGGCCCAGTTGATGGGAGCCGCTCCCCGGTACTTGGGCAGCAGAGAGGAATGGACATTCACACACCCCAGCGGCGGCAGCTCCAAGATCTCAACAGGCAAGATCCGACCATATGCCGCCACTACAATCATCTCCGGCTTCATCTGCCGGAGTGTGTCCAACGTCTGCCCGTCCTTGAGCTTGTCCGGCTGATACACCGGAATATTATGTGTCAAAGCGTATTCCTTAACAGGTGTTGGGAGAAGCTTCATTCCCCGGTTCTTTGGCTTGTCCGGCTGTGTGAATACCCCAAGCACCTCATGGCCGGCCTCCACAAGCGCTTTTAATGAAGGTACTGCAAACATCGGGGTCCCCATGAACACCAGTCTCATCTGCCCTCTTCCTCCATGGCCTCTAGCTCATCCACAGTGTAGAGCCGGTCCGTATGCTCCACAAAAAGATGTCCGTCCAAGTGCTCCAGCTCATGGCAGAAGCAACGGGCTACGATTTCTTCCCCGTCTAGTTCAAATGACTGGCCATTGCGGTCCTGAGCGCGGATTCTGGCCTTGTACGGACGGGTAACCAGGCCATATTTTCCGGGAACGGACAAGCACCCTTCCAATCCGGTCTGCTCTCCCTCCGTGTAAACGAGCTCTGGATTGACCAGCTCCACCATATGATCGTCGGCATCTACGACCACCACTACCCGGCGGAGGATCCCCACCTGTGGTGCGGCCAAACCTGCGCCATTCGCGGCAGCTAAAGTCTCCTTCATATCATCCAAAAGGATATGAAGCCGCTCATCAAACCGCTCCACTGGGCGGCTTTTTTTGTTCAGAGTCGGATCTCCTTGGGTTAAAATTTTTCTCAATGCCATGTGAAATTCCTCCTAATCTATGGGGTTGATATCCGCAAACAAAGATACGCCCCGATTGCGCGGGTCCCGCTGGGCCTGCCGGAGCAGATGTGCAACCAGCTCCCTCAGTCTCTTCTGATTTTTGCCCCGCATAGTCAAGCGATAGCGGTAGCGGTCATTAATCTTCGCCACCGCCGCAGGCGCGGGTCCCAGCAGCTGAACCTCCAAATCCCGGTATTCTGGCACCGTCAGTGCTTTTTCTAATGCCTGTCGCAAACGCAGACAGGTATGGAGCACCGCCGATTCTTCCAGGCCGGAGGCGGTAAGGACCAGTAGATCCAGAAAGGGGGGATAGCCACGTAGGCGGCGCTGCTGGATTTCCTCATCGTAAAACTGATCGTAATCCTGGCGGGCGGCGCACTGAATAATCTCATGGTCCGGGGTATATGTCTGAATGATCGCCTGTCCGGTCTTAGTTCCCCGGCCCGCCCGGCCTATCACCTGAGTCAGCAGAGAGAACGTGCGCTCTCCCGCCCGAAAATCTCCCGTATATAGGGACTGGTCGGCAGAGACCACCCCCACCAATGTGACATTTTCAAAATCCAGCCCTTTGGCTACCATTTGAGTGCCTACCAATACAGGCACGCCTTTCCTTCGAAACTGGTTCAATATCATTTCGTGGCCTCGGGTGGCAGTGACTGTGTCTGCGTCCATCCGCAGCACGCCCATCCCGGGAAACCGCTCCCTCAGCTCCTCTTCTACCTTCTGGGTGCCCGCCCCCACAAAGCTCAACAGGCCGCCGCATTGGGGACAAGCCTCCGGCAATGCCTGGGAGTACCCGCAGTAATGACACATCAGACGGCCATTGGCGGAGTGGTAGGTCAGATGGACGGAACACCGGGGGCAGGTCGGCACCTGACCACATTCCCCACAGGTAACCATCCGGCTGGCGCCCCGGCGGTTTAGGAACAAGATCGCCTGTTCTCCCCTGTCTACGGTGTCAGACAGGGCCTGGGTCAGCGTCTGACTAAGCACCGTGCCATTCCCGGAACGCAGTTCTTCTTTCATATCTACGACAGACACATGGGGAAGCGCCTTTTCGTTATATCGGTGGCTTAGCGTGAAGAGATGGTAAACGCCTTCCTTGGCATGGTACATGCTCTCTACAGAAGGGGTGGCAGAGCTCAATAGAAGCAGCGCCGCACTTTTCGCACAGCGGTACCGTGCGATATCCCGGGCATGGTAACGGGGCGTCTGTTCCGATTTATAACTTGGCTCCTGTTCCTCGTCCAGCACCACCAATCCCAAGTCGGGCAGGGGGGCAAAGACGGCGGACCGGGTTCCGATGACCACTCTGGCGTCTCCAATGCGTGCCCGCTTCCACTCGTCACACCGCTCCCCGGAGCGCAGGGAGCTATGAAGGATCGCCACCTGCCGGCCGAAACGCGCCGCGAAAATCTGCATCAACTGGGGCGTCAGGGCAATTTCCGGCACCAGCACCAGCGCGGTCCTACCCTGATCCAGCACATGATCAATCAAATGGAGGTAGACCTGAGTTTTCCCACTTCCCGTCACGCCATACAGCAGCGCTCCGGCGGCCTTTCTCTGGTCCAGCATCTGGCACAGACCGTCGCAGACCTCCTGCTGCTCCTGATTGAGCTGGGTCTTCTGCCCACCGCCCGTCTGACAGGGCAATTCCGGCCTGCGGAACGTCTCCTGTGTCTCCAGGGCAAGCAGGCCCCGCTTTTCCAGCGCCTTTAACGTAGCCATTGACGCCCCAGTGAAATAGCACAGCTCTCTGGCTGAGATCCGGCCAAAGACACACAGCTGTTCCACCACGGAATATTGGAGCGGCGCCCGGTTCCGGCGGGGCCTTACCTGTGCCATAGCGTCCTCCGGCGGTATGGCCAGCACTGCCACCCGCTCCTGCTTGTCTCCCACACCGCGGGCCGCGCTGGTTTCCAGCACAATAACCCCCTGCTCCGACAGCTGCCGCAGCGCCGGATTCGGATCCTTCAGGCCAAATGCCTGCCGGACCTGACGCATTTCCACACAACCGCCGTTGTCCAGCAGCAGCTCTACCAAGTGCTTGGCCCGCTGGGAGCGGCCGGCAGCCTGTTCCGCTCGCTCCCGGTCCACTCCATCTGCCAGTTTCCAGCAGTCTTTCAGGGAAAACCACAGCCCCGAAGGAAGCATCGCTCGTGCCGCATCGTATACGGTGCAGAAATACTGCTCTCTCATCCACAGGGCCAGCTTGAGCAGCTCCGGCTCCAGCATGGGCGCATCATCCAGCAACGCCAGAATCGTCTTTCGCTTTTCTCCATCCGGCTCCTGGCTCCCCAGCGCCAAAACAATGCCGTCCGTCCTGCGGTTCCCGGCTCCAAAGGAAACCAGCACCCGCATCCCCGGTTGAATCCTGCCGGCCAGCTCTTCCGGTACCAGGTAGTCATAGGGACGGTCGATGGCATACGTTGCGCTGGCCACTGCAATTTTAGCCAAATTCATCTCGTCCCTCCTCTCAAGCAACAGACAAGCGGCCATAAGGCCGCTTGCAGCTGATTATTCCTCCATGCCGTCGATACGCAGCGCGCCGCTGGCCACCTCGCGGATAGCCAGTGTGACCGGCTTTTCTGTCAGCGGGATTCCGCTTTGTTCTGCCTCGCTGGAGATCTTTCGGGCGCGGTTTGCCACCACATTGACCAACATATAGCGGCTAGGTACGTTTTTCAGCAAATCCTTCATCGGGGGATAGAGCAGCATAACTTTTCACATTCCTTTCTCAAACATCTATCGTATACACGATTATTTTGTCAATCTTCCCTTGCAATAATACGCTGGGTGAGGTGGCTACGGTTCTTGACCCGGCATCCCTCTGCAGTGAGGATGGAAATGATCTCCCCCACTGCGGCGATAACGCTGTCATTGACCACCAAATAGTTATACTTATTGATCTCTCCGCACTCTTCCCTGGCCCGGTCCAGGCGCTTGATGATCACATCTTCCGGGTCAGTGCTGCGGGCCTGGAGGCGGTGGGCCAGCTCCTCCAAAGAAGGCGGCAGAATAAAAATCAATACTGCTTCCGGGCACCGAGCCTTTACCTTGGACGCCCCCTGCACCTCAATGTCCAGCAGTACATCCTGGCCTTTTTCCAGATGCTCCTGGATGACCTTCAGGGAAGTGCCGTAATAGTTGCCCACATACTCAGCGTACTCCAGCAGCTCATTGTCTGCAATCATCCGCTCAAACTCCTGCCGGTCCACAAAATGATAATTTACGCCATCTACTTCACCTGGTCTGGGGTTTCTGGTGGTATAGGAGACAGAAAAATAAATGTCCTTCCGCTCGCTGAGCAACTCAGCAATCACCGTGCTCTTCCCCACGCCGGAAGGTCCTGACAGCACGATAAGCGTTCCTCGTTTTTTTTTCGCGTCACACATGTTTCTCGTCCTCTCTCTCTCTTTGTCCCAGACTGTCTCTCTGCTCTTCAAATCGGGCGGCGAGGGCTTCTGGCGTCAAGGAAGACAAAATAACATGGCCGCTGTCCATAATCAGCACACACTGGGTCTTGCGCCCAAAACTGGCATCAACCAGATTTCCCCGTTCCCGGGCCTCCTGGGTCAGTCGCTTAATAGGCGCTGATTCAGGGCTGATCATGGCTACGATCCGTCCAGCAGATACCACGCTGCCGAACCCGACATTGACCAGCTTCATCCCCCCGCTACACTCCTTTTACTCCAGATTCTGGACTTGCTCCCGGATCTTCTCGATCTCAGCTTTGATGTCCACTACATGTCGGACGATCTCAATGTCACTACATTTGGAACCGATGGTGTTGGCCTCCCGGTTACACTCCTGGATCAAAAAGTCTAGCTTTCGGCCCACAGGCCCCTCTTGTGTTATCAATTCCCGCAACTGGCTCAGGTGGCTACGCAGGCGAACCGTCTCTTCATCCACCGAAATCTTGTCAGCAAAAATAGCCGCCTCGGTGAGCAGCCGGCCCTCGTCAATTTGCGTATTCTGAAGAACCTCTGCCATTTTGGCCTCCAGTCTAGTACGATAGTCGTTCACTGTCTCTGGAGAACGGACCTCCACCTGGGCTACCAATGCCTCTACAACGTCAGTCCGACTGAGGATATCTGCCTCCAGCCGGTTCCCCTCCCGCTCCCGCATCGCGGAAAAATCGGCCAAAGCCAGGTCCAGAGCAGTCAGCAGCTGCTCCTTCACCGTATCCTGGTCCTCCTCCTGCTTCTCCACCGTGAGCACATCGGGAAACCGGGCCAGGTCAGTGGCTTTATAGTCCATGCGTACCCGCTGGCCGTCCCCAAGCTCATAGAGCCTCCAGAGCGCGTCAATATAAGCTTGGGCCAAAGGCTCATTGACCGTGACGGACACCGCATCCCCCCCGGTGTTTGTCAGGTTGACGAACACGTCCACCTTTCCCCGGGAAATCACGGACTGCACCCGGCTTCGGATCGCATCCTCCGCAAAAATATAGCTGCGCGGCAGCTTAACTGAACAATCCAGATACCGGTTGTTCACCGAGCGCACCTCGACCACCACTGTGCGCCCTTCAAACTGCGCCTCTCCCCGGCCGTAGCCAGTCATGCTTTTGCTCAATTAGATCCTCTCCTTCCGCCTGTCTTTCCCGGTCTGCGGCCCAATCGCGCCATGAAAAAGGAAATCAGGCGGCTCAGTCCGAAATCATAGACCAGAAATACCACATTGCCCACCAAGTAGAGTATCCATACCACACTTAGCGCCGTGGGCAGGGACGCCAGCACCGAGGCTTTCATGGTCAGAAAAATCACCGTCAAACTGGCATTGAAAAAAGCCAGTTTCAGCAGATACTCCATCGGGAGCTTTCGCAGGCGCTCAATCACGCCCTTCAGCACCGGATACAGTCCGAACAGCGCCCCAAACAGAAGAGCCAGAAACTTGTCCGGCAGCAGCAGGAAGGCCAGCAACGTCACCCCGGCCCAGCATAAAAAGCCAGACGCCAGCCCTGAAGACAACACAGCGAATACTGGCATAATTCCAGCCACCGCCGCAATTCCCCAGGTCCCGGTGGGAACCATTGTACCGAGATATAGCAACACTAGGGCGAGAGCGCCGAAAATAGCGGGGTACACCACCCGCACGGCCTTGGAGCGCCCCTTCATCGGCACCCTCCGCACAGGCAGTTCATACACAGCATAGTGGTACAGCAGTCCATGGAGTCGCATCCGCCGCTCATCATGTCGTTGGAGCGGTAAGCATAGCCCCCTTGCTGCATCATATTCAGCGCCTGACGGTACTCGGGATTGCCCGGCTCCATCTGACAGGCGATCTGATAATCCTGCCGGGCCTCATCCAGCCACCCGCGGCGATAGGCGATGCTACCCATCAGGAAATACCATTCAGCGCTTTTGTTCCCACTGCCCTGGAGCAGCTGCTCCGCCCGGTCCAGATCTCCTAGGTTGATGAGCTGCCGTACCTGGGCGTAGCTGGATGGGCCTGTATTGCGCTGATAATTCTGCTGGCTCTGATATCCAGACTGGTAAGAGGTGGATGAGCCTCCGCCAGATCGCATCTTTGTGACCGCGTCGTAGGCCTCGTTGACCTCCTTCATCTTCTCCTCAGCCAAATCAGCCAACGGATTGTTCTGATAATTATCCGGGTGGTATTTGCGCGCTAATTCCCGGTATGCTTTCTTGACTTCGTCATCACTGGCGCTGGGATCTACTCCTAACACCTCATATGGATCTCTCATCACGTTTTCTCCCTGTATGGTTTCTTGAGCTCTTTCCAGTGCCCGGACAACACTGCCTCCTGCACCGCCGGAAGCCCTTGGTATAATATATGTTGGATCACTGCCTGCCACCTGCCCGGTTCCAGCAGATTGGCCGCAGAGATAGCCAGTCTCAGCGAATGGGTCATGGTGGTGGACACATAGGCCCGCTCCTTCTCTGCCTGGCCCTGGAACCGGACGTCCAGCGGGTTATAGCGCCCGGCGGCCTTGTCTTCCGCCAGGTCATCCCAGGCATCCACCAAGTAGATCCAGCGCCCCAGATGATAGAGCAACTGTTCCATCACTCGACGTTCCCCTTCTCCCCCTGTCTCGGGGGCCGCCGCCCGGAGGATGCAGGCAAAGGCATCCGCCGCCCGGTCCAGCTGCGCAGACCGCTCTTTCTCTAAATAGGCTAGATGAGCCAAGCCTTTCTCTACCTGCGCTGCAAACCCCTGACAATTCACCTTTGCCCGGCGGGCAGACCGGGCAAAAAACCATCCCAGCAGCCGTGCCGGCAATCCCGCAAAAAAACCCTTGTCCTGCACATCATCCTGAAGCTTGTACCAGGTCAGCAAAATGCTGGCATCTGCAGCCCGCTCTAAAGAGGCACCACACAAGCAACTGCGTTTTTTTCTCAGCGGGTGAACTGGGCAGCGGCGTTCTTCCCAGCAGGTCTCCCCCTGTGTGGAAAAGAGGATCGCCAGAAAAGTAAAATCATAATTGAGGGTCATCCTGCTCCAAAACCCATGGCGTCTGCCCATGACATGGCACAACCCGCAGTAGGCACCCCGGTACGCCTGCTGATCTGTTTCCGACAACTGGGCCAGGGCCGGTCTGACATAGCCAAACATGTCACTGGTCCGGGGTCAGGGAAACCACTACGCGATAATCCGTCCCCACGGCCCCCACATCGTTACCCACGCTGTCCACATAGATTTCTAGGTTACTGTTGGAAATGGGATACTGTCCCGCAGATGGGTCTGCTACGCTGGACAAATCAGCTACAATCCGGATATTGTCTCCCGTAATTGATTCCAACGTCCCGGCAGATCCCCGTAGCTGCACTGTGACCGACTGTGTGACTAGTGTCGCTTGCCAACCATCGGGCACATTGATACAACGGATATTGCCCGTTTCTACCGTCTTTGTGGTCAGACTGTTGGGAAGATCAATGCTGACTGTTACCTCTGCCGGGCCACTGATATTGGTCAATTCCTCCGTCAGGGCGATGGGAACCGTAAATACTTCTCCGTCCTCCACTGTCGCCAGGTCAATCGTAGTCAACGTAATAGAACCTTCGGCCTTGATCGCATCCACCGCTTCCTGGCTGCCCGCTACAGTAATACGGTCTACACTGAGTTTATATTGAACCTCACTGGCATCTACTCCGCCGCCAGAGGTAAACTTGACCTCCAAAGGCAGTTCTGCGGTAGCATAAATAGGGAAGGTAGTATAGACCGTCTCCGTGTCACAGGTGACATCCAAATCCGTGAGGACATCTCCGCTGGCCCCAATGAGCTGATAGGAGAAGTCATCGCTTACCGTCTGGGTCCGCTCATCCCCATCCACCGTCACCAGCGCATAGGCCACTTGGTTGACCAAGCTCTCCTGCCCGCTGACCATCAGGGTTTCTGGCGAAAACACAAAGTCCTCTTCATCTCCAGGCAGATATCCCTCTGCCACGCTTCCTGTAAAGCGGCCCCGGATCTCCACCTCCCGCTCTCGGTACACAGCAATTTCAAACGAGACAGTGTTACCTTTGCTGCCACTGACAATTTCCACTTCATCCCGGGATATCCCGCTGGGGAGAACCACATCATAGGCCACATTGGTGTAGGTGGTGGCAGAGTCGTAACTAGCCACATCTACCACAAGTTGGACAGATTCATTGGTCAGTTGGGCCAGTATCCTTGGAGTAGCTCTAACCGTGAGGTTAGCCGTCTGGTCGTCCTCCACTACCATCAGCCCCTTTGCCTCCAGCGCTTCCTGGCCGACAAAGGTCACTGGAATATTGTGGATAGTATTGGGCATCACGTTGCCATCAATAGACATAACATAAAACCACAAGAAGATGGCGATGACGATGGCCAGAAAGGCGTAGAGTATTTTACTGTCGAGAATCTTCTTTCCCATTCGTCTTATCTCCTCTGCGTCGGCGGAACACACTGGTGATACGCTCGGCGGCGGTGGGCTTCTTCTCCTCCAAATCTGGCGCCAACTCATTTTTCAGCAGACGGCGCAGGGTATCAGGAGACAAGTGGCGCTTGAGCATACCGCTGACGGCCACTGAGATAGACCCCGTCTCTTCAGAGACGATAGCCACTACTGCGTCAGAGTTCTCGCTGATGCCAATGCCCGCACGGTGCCGCATCCCCAAGTCCCTGCTGAGATTGACATTACCAGACAAGGGCAGCATACAGCCCGCGCCCACGATCCGTCCATTTCGGACGATCACCGCCCCGTCATGGAGCGGCGCTTTGTTCCAGAATAGGTTTTTCAGTAGCTCTGCCGATACGGCCGAGTCCAAGGGAGTGCCGGATTTGATAACATCATCCAACACCGTTTTCCGCTCAAAGACCATCAGTGCCCCTACCTTGTCCTTGGACATGGAGGTATACGCCTTCACTGTTTCTTCGATTGCTGCGGGCACATCGGCAGCGGCCGTTTCTGCCACGAACAGCTCCTTGACCTTTCCGCTGCCCACCCGTTCCAGCATCCGGCGGATCTCCGGCTGAAAAATAATGACCAGGGAAATCAGGCCCAACTCCACTGCATTTCGGAGAATAAAGTTGACCACACGTAACCGGAGCGTACTAGCCACGCCAAGAGCAATGATAATGATCAAAATCGCCTTGGCTACCTGACCAGAACGACTGCGGCGGATAAACAGCAGGATGCGGTAGACAACGTATGCAACGATACAAATGTCAATGATATCCAAAATACTGATGAGCTTGACCGTTTCCAGGGCATTGCTCATCCATTGTATCACCGTGTCGATCATAACCGCACTCCCGTATCAAGACCGGCGCATGTTTTTAAGATACGCCGGCCCCACTTCTATTTGATTGGTATATTATATCGTAACGCCCTAGAAAAGGCAAGGACAGGGCAGAGAAATTCATAGTTTTTTTATTTCTGTCCGCCTGCCCGACGTTTCTCCCTATCGGGCAAAGGGCTGTGGAATCTAAATGGTATCCACAGCTCTTTGCCCTGCCCGGTCAGCGTAAAATCTCTCGCAGGGCTGCCAGGGTCCGATCTACCTCTTCCGCTCGGTTGAACACGGAAAAGCTTGCCCGGACCGTTCCGCTGTCCTGCGTTCCAGCCGATTGATGCGCCAAAGGCGCACAGTGGAGGCCCGAACGCATGGCAATTCCCCGTCGTGCCAGTTGTTCTCCCAGCACCTCACAGTCCATCTGTTGCGTACGGAAGGAGCAAAGGCCGCTCTGGCAACCGCTGTCTCCCTGGAACACCTCCACACCAGGGATCCGCTGCAGGCCGTCCATCAGCCTCCGGTTAAGCCGCCGTTCGTGAGCGGCAATCCGTGCCAGTCCCGTTTGCTGGACGAACTGCATTCCGGCAGCCAATCCAGCCGCTCCAGCGACATTTTGTGTCCCTGCTTCCAGCCGATCCGGCAAAAAGTCCGGCATCTCCTGAAGGGCGGACACGCTGCCCGTTCCGCCCTGGAGCAATGGCATCGGCATCTGTCCCTCCCCACACAGGAGCAATCCGGTGCCTTGCGGACCATACAGCCCCTTATGCCCCGGCATTGCGATATAGGCAGCTTGGAGTGCCTCCATGTTCACCGGAAGAGTTCCCGCCGATTGGGAGGCGTCCAGCACGAAGGGAATGCCCCGGCGGACGCACATAGCGGCGATTTCCTCCACAGGCTGAACAAACCCAAATACATTGGAGACATGATTGCAGATGACCACATCCGCTCCCTTAGATGTGGCACGATCAAATGCGTCCAGCACCCCGTCCCGATCGAACAGCGGTGCGGCCGCCACCCTGACCTTCCCATTTGGGATGGCAGCCAAGGGGCGGGTCACCGCATTGTGTTCATATCCGGAGATGACCGCCGTTCCTCCCGGTCCCACCAGGGAATGGATGGCGATATTCAGCCCATGGGTGGCATTATAGGTGAGAATTACATGTTCCGGATCGGAAACGTGAAACAGTTCTGCTGCCAGCTGCCGGCACCGGAACATGGCCTCCGCCGCCAACATTCCCGGTCTATGTCCCCCCCGCCCGGGACTTGCCATAGTCCCCATGGCCATCGCCGCCGCACGAGCCACTGATTGCGGCTTCTGCATGGTAGTGGCCGCGCTGTCCAGATAGATCATACTGTCACCTCACTGTATGACCCTTCTTCGTTTTGGAGAAACACCCGCTTGGGCCCCAGTCCCTCCCGGTTGAGTACCTTGAGGGCTGGAGCCAGCCACCGCTCGGCCACTTTGACGCAGTGGGAGCACCCCTCGCCGGAAATGAGCTTCGGCGCGCGCATAATGTATCCCGAAATCCCCGCCCGCTCCAGCACCCGGGCTGTGCGCTGGGCATAGGTCAGGGAACGGCATACGATGAGATAATAAACCATAAAACATCGACCATTCCTTTCCTAGCTGTTTTCATGGTTCTGAGAGGAATGGCACCAGGAAAAAGACGCTCCCCTCGGCACATTCTATGCGCCGAGGGGAGCGTTGGTCCTCTATGAGCACTTAGGATTCTTCCAGCAGGGCTACGGCATGAGCGGCCATCCCCTGTCCGATTCCCGTAAACCCCAGCCCTTCTTCTGTGGTAGCCTTGACATTTATCCGGTTCTCATCTACCCCCATCACTCCAGCTAAGGATCTGCGCATATGCGGGATATACGGAGCCAGCTTAGGCTGCTGCGCCAGAATGGTGGCATCTACATTGCACACCCGAAATCCACGTCCCCGAAGCATCTCCATCACCTGACTCAACATCAAAAGGCTGGAGATGCCCTCATAAGCCGGATCCGTATCTGGGAAAGCGTGACCGATATCCCACAGCCCCGCCGCCCCCAACAGAGCATCCATCACCGCATGGGTGAGCACATCGGCATCTGAGTGTCCTAACAGCCCCAATTCATAAGGGATCTCCTGTCCGCCCAGAATTAGCCTGCGCCCCTGAACCAGCCGATGAACGTCGTAACCATGCCCAATTCTCATCTTATACCGCCCCTTCCAGTTCTAGTATGGCCTGTGCCACTGCTAAATCCTCCGGCGTGGTTAGTTTGATATTTCGCTCATCCCCTCGCGTGAGCGCCACCTTCATTCCCAACCGCTCTACTGCCGCACAGTCGTCTGTGAGTTCAAGACCATCATCCAGCGCTTTCTGGAGCGCGGCCTTGATCAAAGACGACTCAAACACCTGAGGGGTCTGCACCGCAAACAAGCAGGCTCGGTCCGGCGTGGACTCCACCACGCCATCATGGGCCACCTTGATGGTGTCCTTCACTGGCACCGCAGGTGCGGCCGCGCCAGTCTCCATGGCCTGGGCCACTGCCCGCTCGATCACCTCTGCCGACACAAAGGGCCTGGCCCCGTCGTGTATGGCGATCACTTGGGCGTCTCCGGATACCTCCAAAGTGCCCAGCCGGACCGATTGGGTTCGGCTGGCCCCCCCCCGGACCACCTTGGTGACCTTGGAGATGGCATAGTCCTGGCACAGCTGGCTCATCGGTACGATCAGGTCCTCCCGGGTCACCAGGATGATCTCTCCTACGCTGGGAGCTGCCTGAACCGCCCGGAGCGTATAAACGATGACCGGGGTCTCATCCAGAGGGAGCATCAGCTTGTCCATCCCCATTCGGGTGGACGATCCCGCCGCCACCACCACTGCCGAGCAGCAAGGCTCCTGGCGTTTCTTTTGTTTCCTGCGCCAAAACATCCTGATGGCCTCCTTCACAAACTGAGGCTGTCGAAAGCGTTCGACAGCCTCTCTTCTGTTTGATCTCTTTGTCCACCGCCCGGTATCCCGATTTCAGAGCTCCGCAGAAGTGCCCTGCGATGGATTCATTCCATATGATTTCTATTACGCCAACGCCCGGTTTATGCGCTCCTCCACCGTTTCATAGCTCAGGTTCTGGGATAAAACCAATTCAGAAATCAGAATCTGCTTGGCACAGTGGAGCATTTTCCGCTCTCCAGTGGACAGCCCCCGGTGCTCATCCCGCAGCATCAGCCCCTTGACCACCCGGGCCACTTCCAGCAGATCGCCGCTTTTGATCCGCGTCATATTCTCCCGGTAGCGGTGGTTCCAGTTCTGAGACATATCCACTTCGATGCTGCCCAGCGCATCCATCACATGCAGCGCCTCTTCCTGGTCAATCACCGGGCGTACGCCGATTTCGTCCGTATGGTCTGTGGGAATCATGACGAGCATGCTTCCCGCTGGAAGACGCATTTGATAGTACTCCCGCTGGACACCATTCATCTTACGGCTTACAATGGAATCAATGATTCCGGCGCCGTGCATAGGGTGCACGATCTTGTCGCCTACTCGATACACGGTTCCCACCTCCCTGTCAAAATTAGGCTCCCCCACTGAGAGCAGCCTTTTGCATACAACCTGTAATCATTGTAGCAGGAATCCACTGGAAAAACAAGGACTTTCCGTGTTTTTTCAAGTGTTTTGGCTAAAATTACAGGGAATTTTAACGAAATCATATCCAAAGTACGCCAAAAATATACAGGGGGGCCTTTCACATGGCCCCCCTGTATCTCAATTCATCTCACCCGGTCCAGCCTGTATGCTCCAGAATCAGCTCCAGCAAGCGTTCCTTTCCGTCTCCCTTTTCCGCAGAAAAGGGAATCAGCTCCACCCAGCCTGGCAGCTCCAAGGTCTGGCGAATCAGGGAAAGGTTTTCCTCGATCTGACTATTCTTCAGCTTGTCCAGCTTGTTGGCCACCACCACATAAGGCTTCCCAGTATCTAGGAAGAAGTCGGACATGGTCCGGTCATCGGCGGTAGGCTTGTGTCTGGCATCTACGATCAGTAGCCCCAAGGTCATCAGCCGGATATCCGCGAACCATGCCTCGATAAGCCGTCCCCACCGAGCCCGCTCCTGCAGCGACACCTTGGCATAACCATAGCCAGGAAGGTCAACAAGGTAAAGCTTTTCATCCACCTGAAAATAGTTAATATGGGTGGTTTTCCCGGGCGCAGAACCCACTCGGGCCAGATTTTTCCGCCCCAGCAGCCGGTTTATGGCTGAGGACTTTCCTACGTTAGACCGCCCGGCAAACACCACCTGTGGCAGTGTGTCCCGGGGAAAATCCGCTGGCTTAGCAGCTGACCGGACAAATTCTGCCCGGTTCCAGTTTACCTTCATGCCCCCACCTCACTGGCGCAGCGCCGTCACGCTCTGCCCTGCGTTGGCAAGCTCCTCAACCACGGCGCGGGAGCTATCTCCAGACGGCTGAGGGGCGATGGACAATGCTTCGGCCAACACCTGGTCCGCCTGGTCCACAGGAAGAAAACGCAGAGCGGCCCGGACAGTCTGGTCAATCTCCTCCAAATCCTTCTGATTGCCCGCCGGGAGAATCACCGTATGGATCCCGTTGCGCAGAGCCGCCATGGTCTTTTCCTTCAGCCCGCCGATGGGCAGCACACGGCCCCGGAGGGTAATCTCCCCCGTCATGGCCACGCCACGCCTCACCGGGGTGCCGGTCAGGGCAGATACAATGGCTGTGGTGATGGCAATGCCAGCGGAAGGCCCGTCCTTGGGAACAGCCCCCTCGGGGAAATGGACGTGGATATCCCGATCCTTGTAAAAGCCAGGTTCAATCCCAAGCTGTGCGGCCCGGCTGCGAATATAGGACAAAGCCGCCCGGGCGGATTCCTTCATCACATCGCCCAGATTACCCGTCAGTTCCACCTTACCCGTGCCCGGGACCACATTGACCTCCACCTCCAGGATCTCGCCGCCCACTGAGGTCCAGGCCAAACCGTTGACCACGCCCACAAGCTCCTGATCGGGCAGCTTCTCCGGCTGATAGCGGCGGATTCCTAAATACTGCTCTATATTCTTCTCTGTAATGTGAATCTGCTTAACACCTGTATTCACCACTTCCATGGCGGCCTTCCGACACAGGGCAGCCAGTCGTCGTTCCAGCACCCGCACACCAGATTCTTTGGTATATCCGGTGATGATCTCCCTCAGGCCGTTGTCCGATATTTTTAGTTGGCGCTTGCTCAAGCCATGGCGCTCCACCTGGCGGGGAAACAGGTGCCGCTTGGCAATCTCGAGCTTTTCCTCATCTGTATAACTGGACAGCTCAATGACCTCCATCCGGTCCAGCAGGGGCCGGGGAATGGTTTCCGTAGTGTTGGCGGTGGTAATAAACATCACATCAGACAGGTCGAAGGGCACCTCCAGGAAGTGGTCCCGGAACGCGCTGTTTTGCTCGGCGTCCAGCACTTCCAGCAAAGCGGACGCAGGGTCGCCCCGGTGGTCGGATCCCACCTTGTCGATCTCGTCCAGCAGCAACAGGGGGT
Source organism: uncultured Eubacteriales bacterium (assembly GCA_900549885.1). Taxonomy (GTDB): domain Bacteria; phylum Bacillota; class Clostridia; order Oscillospirales; family Oscillospiraceae; genus Enterenecus. The sequence continues at coordinate 44,016 of URQA01000004.1, forward strand.
TGGCGCTGCCCGCCTGCCGAATAGCGGTGATGATGCGGCCGGGCATAGCCCCTACATAGGTCTTACGGTGGCCCCGGATCTCCGCCTCGTCGTGAACACCCCCCAGAGAAATACGGGCCAGCTTACGGTTCATGGCTCGGGCCACCGACATGGCAATGGAGGTCTTGCCTACCCCCGGAGGACCTACCAGACAGAGAATCTGTCCCTTCAGCTCTGGGGCCAATTGCTTGACGGCCACAAACTCGAGGATACGCTCCTTCACTTTTTCCAGGCCAAAGTGGTCCGCGTCCAGCGCCCTTTTCACTGCGCTGACACTAACCCGCTCCTTGGTTTTGACCATCCAGGGAAGCTCCAAGCAGGTATCCAGATAGCCCCGGATTACCGCTCCTTCGGACGAGCCAAAGGGCTGCTTCTCTAGGTGACGAACTTCCTTTTCCAGCTTCTCCCGCACTTCATCAGGCAACTTGGTTCTGGCGATACGCTCCCGGTATTCGGCAATCTCATCGTCGCCCTCTCCTTCTCCCAATTCCCGCTGAATCACCTTCAACTGCTCCCGCAGGAAGTAATCTCGCTGGTTTCCCGCCATCTGTTCGTGGACCTTGGCCTCTAAGTCACCCTCCACCTCCAAAATCTCCACCTCACGGGTGAGGATCCGAACTAGCTTCTCCAGACGGCGGACAGGCCGTAACTCTTCCAAAATAAGCTGCTTGTCTTCATACCGAAGCGGCAGATTCTGCGCCACATGGTCGGCAATGTAATCCGGGTCATCGCTGGCCAGCACCTTGAGATAAGTCTCTGGGGTAACCCGGTCGGACAGCTCGGTGTATCGTTCCAACAGACTATAGGTTTGACGAATCAGCGCCTCAGTCTTGGACGAATTGGCCCGGTTCTTGATCGCAGCAGGAATTTCCTCTACCCCTACCGACAGAAAAGGTTCCGCACGATATAGGGTCAACAGACGGCCCCGGGCTGTTCCCTCCACCATCACTCGGACATTGTTTTCTGGTAAACGCAGGATCTGTCGCACCGTAGCAATCGTCCCAATAGGGTATAGGTCCTCTTGCTGAGGGTGCTCTACGGTAAGATCCCTCTGAGTCACCAGAAATATAGGGCTGGCCGTGCTCATGGCCTCGTCCAAAGCCTTGATGGATGCCTCCCGAGCCACGTCAAAATGCAGCAGCATATGGGGAAACACATTGATGCCCCGTAGCGCCAGCGCCGGCATGGTCACTGCAGCAGCATCCGGTGTGTATGTCATAACATGGACCTCCTTTGTAAAAAGGCAGGGGCGTGGACCTGACCACCCCCCTGCCCGAACGAATCACGATACGTTCCCTTTCGCGGAATCTTTTCCGCCTTTTTCTGCCCTCAGAGCAGCCGCCCCTAGCCTGGGCCTTTCTGGACGGCCCTCCTGGTGTTCCACCAGGGGCTTGGCCTCTCCCCGGATGGCCTGGGGCGTGATAACCACCTTGGCGATTGACGGGTCGGACGGAACCTCGTACATCACTGGGATCATGACCTCTTCCAGCACCGCCCGCAAACCGCGGGCGCCAATCTCCCGCTCAATGGCCTTATCTGCCGCGGCCTCCAAGGCCTCCGGCTGAAACTCCAGCTGTACATTGTCATACTCCAGGAGCTTCTCATACTGCTTCACCAGGGCATTTTTCGGCTCAGTCAGGATGCGCACCAGCTGTCCCCGGTCCAGCGCTTTCAAGGTGGTGATCACCGGAAGGCGGCCCACCAGTTCAGGGATGATGCCGAATTTCAGCAGATCGTGGGGCTGGACCTCTTTGAGCACATCCGTCTGCTTGCGCTCAGCCTTGGTCTTGATCTCCGCGCCGAACCCGATGGCTTTCTTGTCAAGCCGCTGTTCGATGATCTTCTCCAGCCCGTCAAAAGCTCCGCCGCAGATAAAAAGAATGTTCTTGGTGTCAATCTGAATGAACTCCTGATGGGGGTGCTTGCGCCCACCTTGGGGGGGGACATTGGCCACCGTTCCCTCGAGGATCTTCAGCAGCGCCTGCTGGACGCCCTCGCCGGACACGTCCCGGGTGATGGAGGTGTTTTCACTCTTGCGGGCAATCTTGTCAATCTCATCCACATAGATAATGCCGCGCTCTGCCAGCTCCACGTCATAATCGGCAGCCTGGACCAAGCGCAGCAGGATGTTCTCCACATCGTCGCCCACATAGCCCGCCTCAGTCAGCGTAGTAGCATCGGCGATGGCGAAAGGCACCTTAAGGATGCGGGCCAGGGTCTGAGCGAAGAGAGTTTTCCCGCTGCCTGTGGGACCCACCAGCAGGATATTGCTCTTTTGCAGCTCCACCTGGTCGCCGCCACCAAAGTAAATACGCTTATAGTGGTTGTACACCGCTACTGACAGGGCCACCTTGGCCGCTTCCTGGCCAATGATATACTCGTCCAAAACGTCACAGATCTCCTTTGGAGTAGGGATGACGTCGGGCATATCCGGGTCGGTGTGGGGGGCTTCGTCAAAGTCCTCCTCTAAAATGCTCATACACAGCTGAACACACTCATTGCAGATATACGCGCCGGGGCCGGCAATGATACGGCCCACTTGCTCCTGATGCTTGCCGCAGAAGGAACAACGCACAGACTTTCGCTCGTCTCTTGCCATAGGAAAACCCATCCTTTCGATGGAAATTGGAAATCTCAAAGAGCGGAGACGTTTCGCCTCCGCTCTTTGTCTCACCGGGAGTAGATGACCCGGTCGATGAGGCCATACTCCTTGGCCTCCTCGGCGGTCATGAAATTGTCCCGCTCACAATCAGCGGTGACCTGTTCCACGCTTTTGCCAGTATTGTCGGCCAGAATCTGGTTCATCCGCTTCTTGATCGTCTCCAACCGCTTGAGGTGGATAGCCATATCGGTAATCTGTCCCTGGGTTCCAGCAGAGGGCTGATGGATCATGATCTCCGCGTTGGGCAGAGCCAGGCGCTTGCCCTTGGCTCCGGCGGACAGCAGAAACGCTCCCATGGAAGCGGCCATACCCACACAGATGGTGGACACGTCGCATTTGATATACTGCATAGTGTCATAGATGGCCATTCCGTCGGTCACAGAGCCGCCAGGGCTGTTGATGTAGAACTGGATATCTTTATCCGGATCCTGTGATTCCAGGTACAGCAACTGGGCCACCACCAGAGAAGCCGTGGTAGCGTTGACTTCTTCCCCCAAAAACACAATGCGGTCGTTGAGCAAGCGGGAAAAAATATCATAGGACCGCTCTCCCCGGCTGGTTTGCTCCACTACATAGGGTACTAAACTCATAGTATGTTCTCCTTTTCGATGGGTATGGCCGATGCCTGCACCAGTATACCCATGGCAGACCGGAGATTATTCCTCGGTCTTCTTGACAGTTTTCTTTGCGGCGGATTTCTTGGCGGACTTTTCTTCGTCCGCCGCTTCCACGTCCTCCGTTTTCTTGGCTGTTTTCTTAGCCGCTGGCTTCTTTTCGCCGGCTTCAGGCTTCTTCGTGGTTTTCTTGGCGGCGGGTTTCTTCTCCTCGCCGGCTTCCTCCTTCTTGGCAGGCTTTTTGGCCGCCTTCTTGGGGGCCTCGCCTACCTTGGCGGTGCTGACGATAAGCTCCACCGCTTTCTTGCCCCGCAGATCGTGCTTCAGGTCCTCCACAGGCACCGCGGCGCGTACCTGGTCGGCCTCCATGTCGTACTCGCCGGCCAGGCGGGCAATCTCCGCCTCCACCTCGTCGTCGGTAATTTCAAAGCCTTCGGCGTCAGCCACAGCCTCCAGGGCCAGATTCTGGCGCACCTGGCGGCCGGCGCTCTCCTTGGCCTGCTGGCGCATCTGGTCCAGGGTGGTGCCCATCATGTTCAGATAATCCTCAAAGCGGAAGCCTTGGCTTTGGACACGGTTGGCGTAATCCTGTACCATCTGGTCGGCCTGGTACTCCACCATAGCCTCGGGCACCTCGCACTCCATGTTGTCCACCAACTGCTGTACCAGGGCGTTTTCAAACTCCTGGTCAGCCCGCTCCTTACGGGTTTTCTCCAGCTTTTCCCGCAGGCTCTTCTCCAGCTCAGCCAGCGTGTCGAACTCGGACACATCCTTGGCGAACTCGTCGTCCACCGTGGGCTCCTGCCGCTCTTTGACTTCGTGGACCTTCACCTTGAACACCACCGCGGCGCCAGCCAAGTCGGCGGCGTAGTCCTCCGGGAAGGTGATGTCCAGGTCCTTCTCATCGCCGGCCTTGGCGCCGATCAGCTGGTCCTCAAAGCCGGGAACGAAGGAGCCGGAGCCCAGCTCCAGGCTGTAGTTCTCGCCCTTGCCGCCTTCGAAAGCGACGCCATCCTTGAAGCCCTCGAAGTCGATGACCACAGTGTCGCCCTTCTTGGCCTCCCGGTCTACGGTCACCAGCCGGGAAGCGCGGTCGATGTAGGTCTTAAGCTCGGCCTTCACGTCGGCATCTGTCACCTGGACATCGGCCTTGGGAGCGGTCATGCCCTTGTAGTCCTTGACCTTGACCTCAGGCTTGACAGTCACCACTGCCTTAAAGGTAAAGCCGTCCTTGCCCACCTCCTGAATCTCCAGCTTGGGGTAGGCCACCGGCTCAATGCCGGCCTCCTCCAGAGCAGCGGAATAGGCGGCGGGGTACGCCTCCTCGATGGCGTCCTCATAGAACACCTCAGCGCCATACATAGCCTCCACCATCTTCCGGGGTGCCTTGCCCTTGCGGAAGCCGGGCAGGGTGATGTTCTTCTTCTGCCGATTATAGACCTTGTCGATGGCGGCGTTGAACTCGTCGGCCCCCACCTGGATGACCAACTCAATGGTGCTGTTTTCTTTCTTTTCGTTGCTCTTGATGTTCATGTTGTGAATTCCTCCGTGCGGACCATCTCCCCCCATGGGAGCGGCCCTTTGTAATGTATCTAAAGCATTGTATCAGAATGTTTTCAAAATTTCCACTGTTTTTTGTGTCAATCCCGGATTTTTTTTGGACGGAAGCCGATATAGTCCGCCGCCACCAGATGGTAGTCCACCGTACCAAACCGCCCCTCCCGGGCCAGGCGGTGGCTGGGGCCGTGGAGGTGGCCGTAATAGCACTCCCGCACCTGATACCGCTCCAGCAGTTCCACAATTTCCTGGCACAGATATCCCTGATACCGGGGCGGATAGTGGAGAAAGCACAGCTTCTCCCGCTCCCCCGCTGCCTGAAGAGACGCCTCCAGCCGGATCAGCTCCCGCTTGAACACCTTCTCGGACTGGGGCGCAGCGTTCTCCTCAAAAAACCAGCCCCGGGTGCCGCACAGGGCGGCATCTCCGTAGAAGGCGCAGTTGTTGTGGAGGATGTGAAGCTTGTCAAAGCCGTGTTCGGCAAAAAAGCGGTTCATCTTGGACGCGGTGGTCCACCAGTAATCGTGGTTGCCCTTGAGCAGCCATTTCTGCCCCGGCAGGGCGTTGAGAAACGCAAAATCCGGTTCCGCCTCCTCCAGCGACATGCCCCAGGAAATGTCGCCGCACAGCACCACGGTGTCCTCCTCCGCTACGGCTGAAAAACCTTCCCGCAGCTTGTCCACATAGCCCTCCCAGCCGCCGCCGAACACGTCCATGGGCTTGTCCACCGACAGGGACAGGTGGGTATCTCCTATGGCGTAGAGCGCCATTCCATCACCTCAACATCTCCAGCACCTGGTCCACCATGTGCTCCTTCTCCGTCACAATCTGGAAGCGGACCTTCCTGTCCTTCAGTCCGGCAAGGGGCGCGGGGGCCTCCACGCCGGTGACCTGTGTCAGCTGATCCAGGATGCCGGTGCCCTGGGCCAGCTGCGTCACCCCCAGAGCAGGCAAAACACTGGAGCAGAACTTGAATGGGCTGGCGGTGGACACCACCAGGGCGGGGGTATTGTCCCCCGTTCCCTTACGGTACTTATCCAGCACACCGAAGGCCACTGCGGTGTGGGGATCGATGAGGTAGCCCTTTTCCTTCCACACCTCGCCGATGACCTGGGCGGTCTCCCGGTCGTCGCAGCAGCCGGAGGCAAAAACGCCATCCAGCTTTTCTTTCACCTCGTCGCTCACCTGATAGCGCCCAGCTGTATTGAGCCGGCCCATATAGTCCCGCACCGCCGCGTCGTCGCCCCCGGTCATCTCAAAGAGCATCCGCTCCAGGTTGCTGGAGATGAGGATGTCCATAGAAGGAGACATGGTGTTGTAAAACGCACGGTTACGGTCGTACACACCAGTGTGCAAAAAGTCGGTGAGCACGTTGTTGGCGTTGGACGCGCAGAGGAGGGTCTTGATGGGCACCCCCATCTTCCTGGCGTAGTAGCCAGCCAGAATATTGCCGAAGTTGCCCGTGGGAACGCACACGTTCACCTGCTGCCCCGCCTGGATGGCCCCGCTTTTCAGCAGGTCGCAGTAGGCGGAAACATAGTATACGACCTGTGGCAGAACTCTGCCCCAGTTGATGGAGTTGGCGGAGGACAGGAAATAGCCCCGGCCGGCCAGTTCTTCTGCCAGCGCTCGGTCAGAGAACAGCTTCTTCACCCCGGTCTGGGCGTCGTCAAAGTTGCCCACCACTGAGCATACCCCCACATTGCCCCCTTCCTGAGTGACCATTTGGAGCTCCTGAATGGCGGATACTCCGTCCTTAGGATAGAACACCAGGATGCGGGTGCGTTCCACATCCCGGAAGCCCTCCAGTGCGGCCTTGCCCGTGTCGCCGGAGGTGGCCACCAGGATGCACACCGTCTTATCCTCCGCTGTCTTAGTCAGGGAGGCGGTGAGCAGATGGGGCAGCATCTGAAGCGCCATATCCTTGAAGGCGCAGGTAGGCCCGTGCCACAGCTCCAAGCACCAGGTATTTCCATCCACCGGGCGCACCGGGGCCACGTCTGGGTGGGAGAACTTTCCATTCCCATAGGCCGCTGCGGCAAAGGCGGACAGCTCCGCGGAGGAGAAGTCCTGCAAAAAGCTCTGCATCACATATACCGCCCGCTGCTGATAGGACATGTCCTTCAGCTGCTCCAGCGCGCCGTGGGGCAAATGGAGGAACGCCTCGGGGGTCATGAGCCCTCCGTCCGGCGCCAATCCCCTGACGATGGCCTGGGCGGCGGTCATCCGCAGGCTTTTGTCTCTTGTGCTGACATAGTTCATAATTGACTCACGACCCTCATGAAATTATGGTAGAAAAGATGTTCCAGAAGCGACTCTTTATAGTTGAGCTGGAGCAGCCGCTCATAAAATACCGCCCAGCCGGCGATATCCGGGACGCCCTTCACCGGCTCGCAGCCGTCCAGGTCGCCTCCCAGAGCCACGGTATGCTCCCCACCCAGGGCGAGGAAGTGCTCCAAATGGGCGGTGAGGGCGTCCACGTCCTCCCGTCCGCCCACAAATTCCCGGCACAGGTTCAGTCCCACAACACCCTGGTTTTTTATTATGGCAGTAAACTGCTCATCCGTCAAGTTCCTTGTGTGGGGGCAGACCGCCCTGGCGTTGGAGTGGCTGGCGATCACCGGCCGCCGAGCCATCTCCAACACGTCCCAAAAGCCCGGGACGGATAGGTGGGACACGTCCACCAGCATCCCCAGCCGCTCCATCTCCCGGACAAAGGCTCTGCCCTGTCCGCTCAGCCCTCGGGACCGCTCCTGGCAGTTGGTACCGGACAGGAGATTGGGGTTGTTCCAGGTCAGATTCACCGCCCGTACGCCCCGGGCATAGGCCAACCGCAGCTGGTCCAAATCGCAGTTCAGGCTGTGGGCGCCCTCCACGGACAGAAAGGCCGCGATTTTCCCCTGCCTATGGGCCTGCTGAGCATCCTCCCCATTTCTGCATTGGACCACTGCATCGCTGTGGGCCTCCATCTGGCGGCAAAACAGGGCGTACTGTTCCTCATAGGCTTGGTGGGCGTTCTTGCCCGTCTTGGGGTCATCCACGCTGAATAAGGCGAAAAACTGGCAATACCGGCCAAACCGCCCGCCCCGGGTCAGATCCACTGCCCCATCGTTGTCCGCCAGGTCCTGTCCTGTTTCCCAGCAGCGCAGGATGGTGTCGCAGTGTCCGTCAAACACGCTGATCTCCAACTGAACTCATCTCCTCAAAAGGCGCTTTCGATGTAGGTGACGACCGGGCGGACGGTCTGCTCTCCCTGGGGAGCGTATACCTCCGCCACGTCAAATCGGGGCTGAAGCGGCCCCGGATGCTCCTGTAGGTACAGCTCCGCCGCAGTCCGCAGCTTCCGCTGTTTCTCCGCCGTGACAAAGGCTCGGGCAGGGGCGAAAGAACTCCCCCGGCGGAGCTTGACCTCTACAAAGGCCAGCACCCCGTCCTTCTGCGCCACGATGTCCAGCTCCCCAAAACGGCAACAGTAGTTGCGCGCCAGCACCGTCCATCCCTTCCGCTCCAGGTCGCAGGCTACCAACGCCTCCCCCCACCGACCCAGGCGGCGGGCCTCTCCCCCGCCTTTCACAGCTTTTTCAAATAACTGCGCCTGTGAATCGGACATGGCCCATATTCGCGCAGCCGCTCATAGTGAAGCTTAGTGGGATAGCCCTTGTGCCGCTGGAACTCATATTGGGGATAGCGTTGGGCCATTTCCTCCATATAACGATCCCGGCTGACCTTAGCCAAAATGGATGCCGCGGCGATGCTGGCCGAGCGGCTGTCCCCCTTCACCACCGTCTCGTGTGGCATCTGAATGGCATAGCGGCTGCCGTGGTCCCGGTTGCCATCCACCAGCAAGTAGTCTGCCGCCGGGACCAGTCCTTCCGCCGCCTGCTTCATAGCCTTGATACGGCTGTTGAGGATGTCAATCTGGTCAATCTCCTCCGGTTCCACCCAGGACACCGACCAAGCCAGGGCCTGCTCCTTGATCTGCTCAAACAGGATCTCCCGGCGGCGGGGCGTCACCTGCTTGGAATCGTTCAGATAAGGCAACTCCACACCGAAGGGCAGGATAACCGCTGCGGCGTACACCCGTCCGGCCAAGGGGCCCGCCCCAGCCTCATCCGTCCCGGCAATGCGGGCAAAGCCCTGCCGGCCCAGGCGCCTCTCTATCTCCCAAAGGCCCACGGTCATTCCTCCGCCCCCAGATTGAGGTCGTCTGGCGTCTCCAGGGTAAAGCGCCCTAACTTGCCCGCCCGGAACTCGTCCAGCAGCACTCGGGCCATCCGCCCGGTATCCGCCTCACCTCCAGAGATGAGCATGCCCCGTTTTCGGGCACACTGCTCCAGTAGCTCCCAGCCCGGCTGATTCGGGCTGACTGTGACTTTATACCGTTCCTCCAGGCTCTCAGGATAGCGGTCCCGCAGCAGTTCCAATAGGGAGGCGGCCAACTCCTCGCTGTCCATCACCTCATCCCGCACCGCCCCGGTAAAGGCCAGGTGAAGCCCGGTGGTCTCATCGTCGAATTTCGGCCAGAGGATGCCTGGGGTATCCAGCAGGTCCATCCCTGCGTCCACACTCACCCACTGCTTTCCCCGGGTGACGCCGGGACGGTCCCCTGCTTTGGCGGACTTGCGCTTGGCTACCTTGTTGATGAAGGTGGACTTCCCCACATTGGGCACCCCTACCACCATCACCCGCACCGGGCGGCCTACCTGGCCCTTGGCTTTCCACTGGGCAATTTTTTCCTTTAGAGCCAAACGAACCTCAGCGGCAAACTGACCGACGCCTTTGCCGGTCTTGGCGTCCGTCTCCAGCACTGCATACCTCTTGTCCCGATACCAAGCTTTCCAAGCCGCCGTCTGATCCGGGTCGGCCTGGTCTGCCCGATTAAAAATCACCATTCTGGGTTTGCCTCCCACCATGGTGTCGATATCCGGATTACGGCTGGAAATAGGGATGCGGGCATCCACCACCTCGGCCACCAAATCCACGAATTTGAGATCCTCCGCCATCTGCCGCCGGGTCTTGGTCATATGGCCGGGATACCATTGGATGTTCACCTCTCCGTCCTCCTTTGTGTATCATCGTTTATTATACTAAATTTTGCCACGGCTGAAAAGTGCTCGATGTGAAAAAAAGGAGCGGTGTCCCGCTCCTTTTTTATGGATACCAAATATTACAGGCTCTCCTTGACCTTGGCAGCCTTGCCTACACGATCACGCAGATAGTAGAGCTTAGCGCGGCGCACTTTACCCTTGCGGACAACCTCGATCTTCTCCACCGTGGGGGCGTGCAGGGGGAACACCTTCTCTACGCCCACGCCGTAGGACAGGCGGCGGACGGTAACAGTCTCGCCGATACCGCCGTGCTTTTTGGCGATAACAGTGCCCTCGAACACCTGGATACGCTCACGGTTGCCTTCCTTAACACGGATGTGAACACGCACGGTATCGCCCACATTGCAGGAAGGGGCCTCGTCCTTCTTATACTTGTTGCTGAACTGCTGAATTAAATCCATGATTTTCCTCCTTGATATAGGCGTTCATGCACCATAACTGCGCTGTGCAGAGGACCACCCTTTTAGACCAAGGTATTTTACCACATATGTTTGGGAAAGGCAAGCACTTTTTCCTAGATTTTTTCCCGTTTCCTCAGGAGGGTCAGTCCAAACAGCCATACCGCCGCCAGCAACAGGGTAAAATTGGCATACGATACTGCCGCGGCTGCCCCAATGCCTGCCAGCAGCCCAACCAAAACCCCGGCGGCGCCATCTGCCGCCCGCTCTCCCGTCTGTGCTCCAAATAGGGCGGACAGCACACACCACAGCGCCCTGCCTCCATCTAAGGGCAGAACTGGCATCAGGTTGAACAGCCCCAGGCCGAAGCTCACTCCTGCTAACAGGTAGTTTCCAAATTGAGCGCAAATTCCCCCTGTCACCAGATTGACCGCCGGGCCGGCCAGAGCCACTGCCAATTCCCGTCCATAGGACAACCCCGCGGGATACTCCATGTTCAGTTCCAGCCCCACCGCGGACAGAGACAGCCACCGGGGCCGTCCTCCCAATGCCGCGCCTACCAGCAAATGTCCCAATTCATGGACTACACAGGCCAGCACTCCCCAGCCCAACAGTCCCACTCCCTCGTCCAGCCAAAACATCACCGCCATGGTCAGCAGAAAACCGGGAGTGATCCTCACCCACCTGCCCTCAGCCATCCAAATCCAAGTAATAGGCCGGATTGAGCCGGATCCCATCCTTCTCAATAGAAAAATGCAGATGCGGACCGGTGGCATTGCCAGTCTCCCCTGACTTGGCGATAACCTGTCCACAGGTCACGACATCCCCCTTGCTCACCAGAAGCTTGTCACAGTGGGCGTAAAAGGTAGATACGCCGTTGGCGTGGTCAATCTTCAGGTAAAGCCCAAATACGTCATCCTCCCCGATATAGCGTACCGTTCCATCCGCGTAAGCCAAGATATCGGTTCCCTTGCTCACTCCAATGTCCACCGCATTATGAAAGGAATAGTCTCCGTCCACCGGATGGTCCCGAAAACCGAAGGCGGAGGTGACGGTCCCCGCCACGGGGACAGCCGTCTCCTCCAGCCCCAAGTTATAATATTGCAGACTGACCCGTTCCGGCAGCGCCTGCCCCTGATCGTCATATGCCTGGGCCACCGCCGTCACTACCGCTTCCTCTTCTGAAGGCAGCTGCGTTTCCTGTTCCTGCCCTCCCCCACTGTCCGCCCGGACGGTCTGCTGAAAGGCCGGCAGGCTGCCAAAGGCAGGGTGGGCAGCCCGGCTGGGATAGCCTGGGAGCTCCGGCTGTTCTACCGCGGCCAGATCATTCTGCCCAGTCTGTCCGTTCTCCTGGAGACCGGTCAGGTCCGCCCAAAACACCTCCAGAGCCTCCAGGACACTTCCTTCCTCAGACAAGGTCTGTCCAAAGGCAGTTACTGCTCCTTTAAAATCCGTGTCAGCCGTGAGGACAGACCGCCAAAACGCCATCTGGGCAGGCAGCACGCCCCGTCCGAAAAACACCAACAGAAACAGCGCCAGACTTGCCCCCAGTTGGATGAGCCGTCTCTTCTCTCTGGCACACATCCCGCCGCTCTTTTTTCTCGTTCCTGTCCGGCTGCCGCGGCCTGCGGTCCGCCGTCTGTACATGGTATCCATCGTTGTGCCCCCTTGTCCTGCCGCGCTTGTCTTACTCTATGATGCAGGGGGCAGTTTTATGCAAACAATAACAGCGGGGCGCCCCGCAAACAGAGCGCCCCGCCTCCACTATCATATGTTCAATTTCGTCCGCTGGGGTAGTGTCGAATAAGCAGGCAGGACAACTCTCCCTGCACGGAAGCAGACCGAAACAGCCGGAAGCCTTCCGATGCCTGGATGCCATACAAGTGTTCTCCGGCGGCAATCCACAGCCGTCCGGACAGCTCGTCATACTCCATACCAGAGCGTTTCCCCGGGTCCTGGCCGATGGGAAGGACAAGGCCGGACGGCTCCAACTCCACCGCGCCCAAATACGACATCACCTTTCCCACAGCCCCGGCGCTGTCTGCATACCAGCCGTTCCCATCGCTGTCAAAGGCAATGCCCAGCAGTTCCGCGCCGCCCAGTTGGCGGGATGCGTCCCCCGCCATGTAAAAACGCCCCTGGTTCAAGTCAATGGAAACCATCAGCTGGTCAGACACTGCCGTCAAATAGCCGCTCACCGGATCATAAGCCATGTCTCGGAAGCCATGTTCCGGCAACTGTTCCGGCCGGATATACCAGCTGCGGGACAGCTCCCGCTGTTCCAGCAGCTCCAAGCTTTCGACATCATAGCTGTCCAGGCTGTAAACGGGGCAGTCCACCACCTCGTCCCATCCGCTGGGGGCCAAGAGAAAGATCACATCCTGTCCTTCCGGACCAGCTCCGGCGGCATAGGCCGCCGACACTCCCTCAGAGGGGAGCTGCGCACCGTCTGACGGACGCAAGGTCTGCCCGTCCAGGGTCACCCAGGTCCCGTCCAGGAGGGCCATCAGGTCATTGGGTTTCTCCACATAAACCCGGCAGGCCGCCGACACGGACCGGCCGGCCGGTTGGGTGAGGGTGACGGTGATCTCCGTGCTCCCCGCCCCACGGGCCGTGACGTTGCCCTTTTGATCCACCTGGGCTACAGAAGGATCCGCGCTGGAATACGCTATCTCATAGTCTCCGCCATCCACATACCAGGGACGGATATCCTGAACCGTCAGCTGGAAGCTCCTCCCCGCCGAAAGGTGTCTGCTGTGATGGGACAATATCACCTTGCCCGCCTCGCCGTCCGGGGGGAATTCCGCGCTGGCATTCCCGGTGAGTACCAAAGCGTCATACGGCTCCGCCGGCAGGTCCCGGAGCTTGTCCAGCCTCCCGCCGTCCCCCTCCGGCCTCCAGACATAGAAGCCGGACTCCACCTTTGGCGTTGTCTCTGTATGGCTCCAATCCTCCCGGTAATAGGTGAAGTATACCTCTCCCGTCTCCTGGTCCGCCACAGCGGACAAAATGCTCTCCTCCAGTTCCAGCCCCAACCGGGCCAGCAGACTCGCCTCCCCAGCGGATAGGTCCAAGGCAAAGAGGGTCAGCATTTCCGGCTGACCGCAGCCCGCCAGGAGCACCAGCGTCCCGTCCGGGACACAGGCCAGGGCGTAAGGGTGGCGGAATCCCTCCATCAGATCATCTCCGATTGTCAGCACCCGCTCTGCCGTCTCCCCAGACAGGTCCACCCGCAGCAGCTGGTAGTCCGTCCCCTTCCGCACCAGGGCATAAAGCGCCCCGTCCGCCTGACTGTACGCCAGGTCCAGCACCTCGTCAGACAAAGGAGTCAACCCAAGGTCACATACATAGACCGGCTGAAAGGTGGTGGTGTCGATTGCATATAGCCGTCCGGTGTTCTGACTGCCGGCAGCGAAGAGGTAGCTGCCCACCGATTCAGCCGCGCACACTGAGCCGAGGTAATCCAGGAAACCGTCCGGCAGCTCCTCCGCCCCCTCTCGGACGGCGTACCAGCCGGAGGCATCATAATCCGCACCGTATGCGTAAAAGGTGTCCTCTGGCAACAGGGTGGTTTCTCCGTCCAGCAGCACATCTACTTCGTGCAGCGTCAGGTTTTGGGCGTAGTCCATCACTCCAATCTGCAGCGTCCCGCCGGCCATAGGCACGATATCGGTCACATCCAAGGTCAAGGTGGTGGAAGCGCCCCGGATCTTCTGGTCCAGCACCCGGACATCCAGCTCCCGCTCTCCGTCAGCAGAGAGCACCATAACACCTGCTACATAATAGTTGTCCCATACCGTCACATCCAGCAGCCGCCGTCCGTCCGCCTCTTCTCCAGCACGCACCGCAACCGACCGCACCTGGGGCGCGCGGCCGTCCACATAACAGGGAAATTCTATCGTCTCCTTGGCAAAGCTTCCCCCGGTGTCCTTCTCCCCCGTAATCCGGAGGGTGAAGGTGCTGCCGTCAGAAAGGCCATAGTCCCCTGGCACAAAGGAAAAGTCCTCGTCGTACAGACTCCATACCGCTGGAATCATCTGCTGATAAGCGTCCTGGTAACAAGATTTTGCCACATAGTCCGCTTGGCTTTGATACAGTGTGCGGCCCGCGCTGTCTAGGAACTCCACCGTAACATGCCGGGCGCTGCGCAGCAGGTCCAGGATCAGATCCGACACCATGCCGCCCTCTTCTCCCGTGGCGTTCAGGGCATTGGACCGCTCCGGAATGTATGCGGTATCCTGACCTACAGGGTTCATTCCCAAATAGCTGTTTTCGCCGGTCACGATTTCAAAGGGATAGGGGCTGTTGGAGGTCAGGGTTCCGTTCTCATTGGCGGCAGACTCTAACTGGGCAATATACATTGGGTCGAACAGGGGCGCACGGCTCCAGTCTCCGAAGAAAGCCAGAATTGGGATGGACAAGTCCACGCCCTCCTCCTGTGTGGAGCGCAGGTGGACATAGCCCTCCACATAAATTCCATTTTCAAACGTCTCCCGGAGCGCTTTCTTCTCCGCCTCAGTCAATTTTATGCGCACAGTCACTTGGGTTTCCCCTTGGGCGGGCACCGTCACCAATACGGCGGTAGAGGCTGCGTCCCCGCCGCCGGGAGTCCCGCCAACAGAAGCAAAGGTCACCTCGGCATCCAGCTTTCTGGCCTTCTGGAGCATGAGTCCGTTCCCCGCTGTCTCCGTCAGGAGGGACGCCTCCGCCCAATAGCTCTGAGCGGTATCGGACTCGTTGTAAGCGGTAAAGGAAAACTCATAAATCCCTGTCTCCTCCGGATCGTCTCCCAATTCTGCTTTCGGCAGCTCAGAGCCGTTTACGGTCAGCCATACCGGCGTAGTCACCGCATGGCCCACATTGGCCAACCCTGCCCCCTGCTTTCTGGGCGAATACTCCACCCCGTCGGACTGGAGCACAGGCGCGGCGGTGTTCATCAGCAGGGTCTGTACCCGTTCCCGCGCCTCCGGTCCGGTCATTTCATAAGTCTCTCGCAGGTGCTGTAGCAGCAGCGCCGCCATACCAGACGCCTGGGGAGCCGCCATGGAAGTGCCGCTCATGGTGCCGTAGGCGCCGCCGTCCATGGTGGAGTAGACATTGCCTCCCACCGCAGCCAAGTCGGGCTTGAGCGTCAGATCGGGCAGGCCCCCCCAACTGGAAAAGCTGCTGAGCTGTCCGCCATCCTCCGCCTGCACCGTCTGCCATTGAGCTGACACGGTCAAAGCTCCCATCCCATCCTCTCCGGCCTCTTCAACGAGAACTTGTCCATCCTCTTGGGAGATCATCACGCAAGGCAGGGAATTATCCACCTGAGTGCCACTCAAATCCATGGTGACAAACTCACTTTCTGTATTACACACGATAACAGCTATGGCTCCTGCGGCGAATGCATTGTCGCACTTTTCCGAAAACGCAATGTCTCCCCGCCAGATCAAGGCAATCCGACCCATAGCGTCCACCCTGGAAAAGTCCTCCGAGCGGCCCACACCGGGGACCACTACATATTCGTATCCACCCTTTTCTTCGTTATCCCTGCCAGCTAAGGTCTCAAACGATTGATGCCCGAATTGGGCGCCGCTGTCGCTGACTGGGATAAACAAAGGTTCTCCATCTGACGGGCTGGTAAAAAACCCTTGCGCCAGCACCCAATTATTGTTGACGCTGGCAATGGACATCACCTGTGTCAAGGAACTGGGGTCGCTCACCGCGCCGATGTCAATGTTGCTCGTGGTGCCTAGGTCGGTCCCTCCGGCGTTGCCCACCGTAGAGCTGGTATCGTTTCCAGCGGCAGCACACACCACGATCCCGGCCTCCGCGGCGTTCTCAATGGCCTGAGTGTAGGCGTATCCTCCGGAGGAAAAGCCTACCGCCATACCCAGGCTCAGGTTTATGACATCCGCCCCTAATAGAATCGCATCCTCCAGTGCGGCTAGCAGCACTGCCTCAGACGCGCTGTCCTGGCTGGCTCCAAACACCTTCATCACCAGCAGCTGGGCTCCGGGAGCGATTCCCATGCTCTGCCCTTCTTCTCCCGCCGCAGCCACAATCCCTGCCACGTGGGTGCCATGATCTCCCTCGCTGTCCCCACTGTGGGATACGTCCAGGGAGTGGTCTGCATAGTTAAATGCAAAGGGTACCTTAGTCCCGTGTGAGACATCCTCTGCCGTCAGATCCGCATATTCTCCATAGGCGTGAAGTTCTTCCAGCACCTCTGATACTTCGCTGGGCCCTAGGGCCAGGCTGGCCCCATCCATCTCAACGTCAAAGGCAGGATGCTCCAAATCCAAGCCTGTGTCGATGACGGCAATTACTGTACCCGCTCCGTCGTACCCCTGGTCCCAAGCTGTCTCTACATTCACCATGCCCCCGGCAAAAATGGTCTGCTCCACCGTTTGGACGGCCTGCGTGCTCTCCGCAGGGGAAAAACGGGCGGCCGCATACACTTGAGCCACTCCGTCCAGCTGTTCCACCTGATCCGCAATGCCCCAAGGAAGGGTCAGAGACATGGCATTGACCGCCGTGACATAGTGCCTGGCCTCAATGCTCTCGTCCTCCCCAGTCAGCCCCGAAATCTGCTCCAACACCGCTTCCTGCTCCGCCAGCAGCTCGTCATGAGCCGCGTCTCCTCCGCCGGTAAGCAAGAGCGGGTCCCCCTCCAGCGCAACAATGACCTCCACCAACTCACCGTCGTCATGCCCGGCGGTCTCCGCTTCCGCCTGATCGGAGGCGGAGACTGAGTTCTTTGGCGGTTCCCCTACTGCCAACGCTGGGCAGACCGACATCACACATAAGGCCGCTGCCAGCAGCCACGCCAAGATCCGTTGTTTCATGGCTATCATCCTCTGTTATGTATTTTCCCTTTACAGAAAAGAGTTGTTTTCATCCCGGTCCCACTTCGGTCTGATTCGCTTCATTATACAGGAAAGCAGAGCAAAAACCAAGTCTTTTGCCAAATTTTCCACCGTCCGTTTCTGTGACAGGAGCCGGGTATTGTTTATTTACAGGACCGCTTTTCTGCAGTACAATAGGAATTGATAAATATCACAGGGAGGTGCCTTATGAAACTGACCTTTTTCGGTGCTGCTAAAGCGGTGACGGGGAGTTGCCACTGTGTAGAGTGCGGCGGCAGAAAGATCCTGGTGGACTGTGGTTTGCAGCAGGGCCGGGATGAACGTGACAACCGTGAACTGGATTTCAACCCCGGCTACATTGACGCTGTGGTGGTCACTCACGCCCACATCGACCACTCCGGCCGCCTGCCCCTACTGGTGAAGCAGGGCTTCGCCGGCAACATCTACTGCACCCGGCTCACCGGGCAGCTGCTGTCCATCATGCTCCGTGACTCGGCTCACATCCAGGAGAGCGACGCCAAGTGGGAAAACCAGAAGGGGCAACGAGCGGGCAAGCCTCCGGTGGAGCCACTGTATACCTTGGCGGACGTAGAAAAAACCATGCGCCATGTGGTCACCCTTGAGTATGGGCAGAAAATTCCCATCGCCGACGGGGTGTCTCTCCGTTTTGTGGACGCGGGGCATCTTCTGGGTTCCGCCAGCGCGGAGCTGTGGCTCACCGAGGGAGAGGAAACGCGAAAAATCGTCTTTTCCGGGGACATCGGCAACCGGGAACAGCCCATCATCCGCAATCCCCAATATATCACAGAAGCGGATTATGTAGTCACCGAGAGCACCTACGGGAACCGTCTCCACGACATGAGCCAGGACCCGGATTACACCGGCGACCTGGCCGCCATCGAGCCCGGCGACCTGCTGCGGGTGCGGAGAGGTACCTTCGGCTGTGAGGGCCTCACCTCCGACCGGGACGTGTTCCAGAAGAAGTATCCCGGCCTGACGGTGGATCCGGCCAGCCTGGAGGACATCATGCTGTTGATTGGAAAGGGGGAGTCCCTATGTACGGACTGATCTGGAAGGATTTTCTTGTGCTGCGAAAGACTCTGCGGCTGTATGTGCTGTTCCTGCTGGGCTATCTGGGGATGGCCCTGCTGGGGATCTTCGACCTCACCTTTGTCACCACCTTCTGCGTGGTAATCCTGATGATCCTGCCCATCTCCGCCTTCTCCTATGACGAGTTCGCCCGGTGGGACCGGTATGCCCGCACCCTCCCCCTCTCCTCACGTCAGATCGTGGGGGGGCGCTATCTGTTCGTCCTCCTGCTTCTGCTGGTGGTGGCGGCCATCGGCGCCGTCTCCGCCGTCCTGCTCTCCCTCACCGGCTCCGCCGACCTGTGGGAGAGCCTGGGGGCCCAGCTGGCCTCCCTGGGCGCCGCCCTGTTCATCGTGGATGTAATGCTCCCCCTGAACTACCGGCTGGGACCGGAGAAGGCCCGCCCCTTCCTGTTCGCCGTCACCTTTCTCCCCTTTATTCTGCTGTTCCTGCTGGCCAAGGCCGACATTCTGGACCTGTCCTTCCTGGACCGCCTCCGGCCGGGCCAGGTCATTGCAGGATTCATCCTGGTCCTCCTGACCGCCCTGGCGGGGCTGGCGGTCTCCTTTCTGATCTCCTGCCGGGTCACAGAGCGGAAGGAGTACTGACCATGAACGCCAGACGGCGGCTGCTCTGGCTGGGGCGGCTCCCCGCCGCCGGAGCCGCCCTGCTCCCCTTCACGGGAACAGTCCGCCCCGGCGGCCCCCTCTCCTGCTGCCTGCTGGCGCTGGCTGTGGTCCTGCTCCTTCTGGGTGGCGGGGAATGAGCCGGATATTTTTTCCGCCGCCCTTGCATACAGCCCCCCATCCGTGCTACAATGGAAACAGAAGAAAGGGAGAGGGGGGCGTGTCTTATGACCGCTCAGAGTGCGATCCACGAATTGAAGCAAGTCCGTCAATACTGCTCCGCCCGTGCCATCCCCGCCATCGACTATGCCATTCAGGTCCTCCAGGGCCTGGCCGAGCGGGAAAAGCGGGTGGAGGAGGCCAAGCAGGCCAATCCCCAGAGCCCCCAGGATCCGGCGGAGGCCTTCCCGGACTGAGTCCGGGCCATCACAAAACAGCAGAGCCCCATCCATTCGGATGGGGCTCTATTTTTCTATCAAAAAAGGAAAGAAAATCGAGAATATCTGCATAAATACTACATCTATCGAAAAAACACTTCGAAGAGAAGAAAGCAGTTTTGTAATAAATTTACAACAAACGAAAGAGCCTTAAGTAACGGCTTATAGAAAGTTATACAAGATTTGTGCCAACTGCCCCACCCGCCATCTGTGCACCCATTCCAAAGACTGCGCAAAGGCTGTACAGAGGCTTGGCCCAGGTAACAAACTGGGGGAAGCTTGAATTTTCTGCCATGAACCTCAAAAAACCGGCCACTTGGCTGTGGATGGAGAAGCTTGATCCGTTCGTCCTGATCCTGCTTTGGCCTATATATGCCAGAAACCCGGTCTACGCACGAAGGGTAGACCGGATCTCTCGACAGACTGAGGCATCCGCACTCTTAGCAGATGCCTTTTGGGCCCCTCAGCCCACGCTGATCCCCATGCGGCGGGCCA